>JACZST010000133.1 GCA_022574065.1 Acidobacteriota bacterium | reverse complement strand
GTGTATAGACACGGTGAGGAGCAATTGATATGCAGATGATCGCAGCTCGGCTGGCAGCTACCGGATCGGTAGTGGCCGATGGAGACGGTTTGGGTCACATGGGCGGTTGGGGTTGGGGGATGGCGATCTTCGGATGGCTGTTCATGACCGTGGTCGTCGTGTTGGTCGGGTTGCTGATCTGGTCGACCACGCGCCGGGCCGAGCCCGGAGGGCGCACCGTCAGCAGAGCTGTCGAGTTGCTTGACCAGCGCTACGCCCGAGGGGAGCTCGACCGCGACCAGTACCTGGAACAGGCAGCCGATCTAGAGCGGTGAGACGACGCACACCCACGGCGGCACCGACCACGACGCCGCCATCAGTGTGAACACCGACCGCGTCGAGACTGATACACACCACGGCCAGATGCCAGGGACCACTAGCATGAGACATTGTGTCGCAGGGTTGCCTCAGCCCTCCGCTTTTTCCTGCTTAGGCCGACATCTGGGGATCAGTGAGCCGGGTCAACGTCGAGACCGAATTCATCAGGCGCCGCACCGTCGAGATCCAACTTCGAGATTCCACCCCCGTGCTGATTCGGCCGATCGTGCCCGAGGACAAGGACAGGCTGAGCGAAGGCCTTGCGAGGTTATCTTCCAGGTCGACCCAGCTTCGCTTCCTGCGATCTGTTGGCCGTTTCTCCGAACGAGAGCTGAGCTACCTGACGGAGATCGACTACAAGGATCATTTCGCGTGGGGAGCGATGGCGCTCGACCAGCCGGAAGAGCCCGGGATCGGCGTCGCCCGTTACGTCCGGGATCGCGAGGATCCCGAGACGGCCGAGGCGGCGGTAGCGGTCGTTGACGCGTACCAGGGACGGGGCCTCGGGTCGATCCTCCTAGAAGTGCTTGCCGAGACCGCCCAAAAGAACGGCATGAAACGATTCTATGGAATCATCTCGAGTGAGAACCGGGTCGTGCGAGATGCGGTTCGGAGGGCAGGCGCCTCCTCTGTCTGGGAAGACGGAGTCTTCCGGTTCGAACTGCCGCTGCCACTCGCCGCCGAGGAGCTGAGGGACTCGAAGGTCTATGTGGCTCTGCGCGCCGCCGCCCGAGGAGAGCTGGAGGTCTAGGGGGGAGACGCTCGGCTAGCCGTGCCGTCCTCGGCTCTGACCGGCGTACCGGTCACCGGACCAAGAGCCACCTCGCACCGGCATATGCGGCGCGGTCGAGGACCTAGACGCACACCGGCGGCGACGCTGAGCGACCCGGTGGCTTCTGCTCGATCGCTCAGGGTCCGGCGAGGATCTGGCGAACCTCGGCGGCGATTTCGAGGTCTTCTCGGGCGTGAACGAGAAGGGTCCGCGCCGAAGCGTCTGTCGACGACAGATCCCGGTCGCCTCCGACGGACTCATTACGGTTTCGGTCGAGGGCCACCCCTAGGAAGGCTAAGCCTTCGCAGGCTCCACTTCGGATGCGGGATGATTGTTCTCCCACTCCGCCGGTGAACACGAGAACGTCGATGCCCCCTGTGGCCGCCGCCATGGCGGCGATCCCTGCCCGCAGCCGGTGCAGATACACCTCGACTGCCAGCTGAGCGCGGTGGTGGTTTTGGTCGGCTGCTTGGAGGACCTTGCGCATGTCTGCCGAAACCCCCGATATCCCGAGCAACCCGGAGGACCGTTCCAGGGTCTCTTCCATCTGCGCTGCTGAATGCCCGATGCGGCGTTGGATCCACAGCAGTGCCCCCGGGTCGACCGACCCGGAGCGGGTGGCCATGACCAGGCCCTCCAATGGGGTGAAACCCATCGTCGTGTCCACGGCCGTCCCACCGGCCACGGCGGCCAGGGAGGCACCCGCCCCCAAATGACAGGTGACCATGCGAAGCTCTTCCATGCGGCGGCCGAGGATCTCGGCTCCGCGCCGGGCTGCGTACCGGTGGGAGAACCCGTGGAAGCCGTAGCGACGGACGCCAAAACTTTGGGTCCATTCCCATGGTATGGCGTAGGTCGTTGCCCGGTCGGGGAGGGTGGCGTGGAAGGCGGTGTCGAAGCAGGCAACTTGCGGGACCTGGGGGAGAAGGTCGATGGTTTGCTTCAGGGCGGCCAGCGCCGGCGGGTTGTGGAGTGGAGCCAGATCGGACAGGCTGGCGAGTCTGTCCAACACGGTGTCGGTGACGATCACGCTGTCCCTGAAGTCGGGCCCGCCGTGAACGACGCGGTGTCCCACTGCGTCTACCGGCGAGTTCTCGCTGACGAACCGGCGAAGACCCTGTTGGGACTCGGACTCCGTTACCGGCGGCAGATCGGCCGACGCCTGGGTGCGACCGTCGCGGAGGAGCACGCTGAGCTTGAGGCTGCTCGACCCGGCGTTGACGATCAACACCCGTTCCGGTTCGGTCAGTAGGGCCACTGCCAATCCCGTATCTCTGGAGGGTCTTCTCCGGTGCGGCGGGTATGGGCACGGGCCGCGAGCCGGTGGTCGACCATCCGCTGCCGGATGTGGGCGCTTTTCTGGCCGAGGCCGGGAACCCGGTCGATGACATCCATGACCAGGTGGTAGCGGTCGAGGTCGTTGAGCATGAGCAGGTCAAACGGGGTCGTTGTGGTGCCCTCCTCCTTGTAGCCACGCACGTGCAGGTTCTTGTGGTTGGTGCGCCGGTAGGCGAGCCGGTGGACCAGCCACGGGTAGCCGTGGAAGGCGAACACGATGGGCTTGTCGGTGGTGAATAGGTTGTCGAACTCGCGGTCGGGAAGCCCATGTGGGTGTTCGGTGTCGGGTTGGAGTCGCATCAGGTCCACGACGTTGATGACCCGGACCTTGATGTCGGGGAGGTGTTGGCGTATCAGATCGACCGCAGCCAGGGTTTCGAGGGTGGGGACGTCGCCGCAGCAGGCGAGGACAACGTCGGGGTCGCCGTCGTCGTTGCTGGCCCACTCCCAGATCCCGATTCCCCGGGTGCAGTGGAGGACGGCCTCGTCCATTGTCAGGTAGTTCAGCGAAGGCTGCTTGCCGGCCACGATCACGTTGACGTAGTTGCGACTCCGCAGACAATGATCGGCCGTCGAAAGGAGAGAGTTCGCATCAGGCGGAAGGTATACCCGGATGATCTCGGCCTTCTTGTTGACGACGACGTCCATGAAACCGGGATCCTGGTGGGAGAAGCCGTTGTGGTCCTGTCGCCATACGTGGCTGGTGAGCAGATAGTTGAGCGAGGCTATGGGCCGGCGCCAGGGGAGCTCCCGGCTCACCTTCAGCCATTTGGCGTGCTGGTTGAACATCGAGTCGACGATGTGGATGAACGCCTCGTAGCAGTTGAATAGGCCGTGGCGGCCGGTGAGGAGGTAGCCCTCTAACCAGCCTTGGCAGAGGTGCTCGGATAGTACCTCCATGACCCGTCCCTGGGGAGCGAGGTATTCGTCGTTGGGGAGGATCGCTTCCTGCCAGGCCCGGTCGGTGGCTTCGAACACGGCCGAGAGCCGATTCGATACCGTCTCGTCGGGACCGAACAGGCGAAACGTGTCCGGGTTGCGCCGAATAATGTCCCGGAGGAACGCCCCCAGAACTCGGGTGGGCTCGCTGGAGGTGGTTCCCGGGGTGGGCACGTCGACGGCCTGGTCACGAAAGTCCGGCATCGACAGGTCCTGGAGCAGCAGCCCACCGTTTCCGTGAGGGCTGGCGCTGAGACGCTGCTCACCCTCCGGGGGAAGGGAGCCGAGTTCTGGGCGCAGGGCACCGGCGTCGTCGAAGAGTTCCTCAGAGCGGTAGGAGCGCATCCACTGTTCCAGGGCGGCCAGATGCTCTGGGTTGTGCCGCACGTCGGCGATGGGCACCTGGTGAGCTCGGAAGGTTCCCTCGATGGCCTGGCCGTCCACCTCCCGGGGACCGGTCCATCCCTTTGGGGTGCGAAGGACGATGACCGGCCACCGGGGACGGCCACCATTGCCGTTGGTGCGGGCCTCGTGCTGGATGCGGGCTACCTCATCGAGGACATCGTCGAGGACCGTCGCCATCCGCTGATGCACCGCCGACGGTTCGTCTCCCTCGACGAGGTGGGCCCGGTACCCGTAGCCCTCGAAGAGCGCGGTCAGCTCGGCGTTCGGGATGCGCGCGAGCACCGTGGGGTTAGCGATCTTGTAGCCGTTCAAATGCAGGATGGGGACGACTGCTCCGTCGGCTTCGGGGTTGAGGAACTTGTTGGAATGCCAGCTGGCGGCCAGCGCTCCGGTCTCGGCCTCACCGTCACCGATCGTGCAGAACACGACCAGGTCCGGGTTGTCGAAGGCGGCCCCGAAGGCGTGCGCCAGGGAGTACCCCAGCTCGCCGCCCTCATGGATCGACCCCGGCACCTCCGGGGTTACGTGGCTCCCGATCCCGCCGGGGAACGAGAACTCTCGGAACAGTTTCCCCATCCCGTCGGCGTTTCGGGTGACGGCGGGATAGACCTCGGTGTAGGTGCCCTCCAGGTAGGCGTTGGCCACGGCGGCGGGACCCCCATGACCGGGTCCGATGATGTGGATGGCGTTCAGGCCCCGCTCCTTGATCACCCGGTTCAGGTGGACATAAATGAAGTTGAGACCCGGCGTGGTACCCCAGTGGCCCAACAGACGCGACTTGACGTGCTCCGGACGCAGCGGCTCCCGAAGGAGGGGATTGGCCAACAGATAGATCTGACCAACGGAGAGATAATTCGCTGCTCTCCAGTACGCATCGAGTTGCCGAAGCTCCTCCGCGGACAAAGGACCTCCAGTTTCCATATCCGGAGTTACTGCATGCGTCATCGCCGCACCTTCCTTCTGACCACACCGTCCCAATTACCCATCCGAGTCGCCCACGGCATCCCAACCGTCGCCGAACTGGGGCTGCACGAAGGTGATCTTGCCACCCACACAAGTCCGCCGCGTCATCGAAAGCCCCCCGGCGCCCGCCCCGGGACGAGCCACCCCGCCAAAACCTCGGCGGCGAGATGCCACCACCGGATCATTTTGCCTTCGTGAAGCCCGATGTCTCGCCTCCAACAATCTGGTGTCAGACAGCCGTCCGCAGGGACCCGTTCTTCGGGTCCTTCGACCCTGTTTCCACCCGACTCGAAGCCATACGGTGAGGTGTGAGAAACGAAGTTTGTCCCTTCCCGGTCGTGCACCGGCGGGCCCGAACGGAGGAGAAACACGTGTTGCAGCTGGGTCAAATCCTCACCGACGTCGACGGCCACATGACCGGCTGGGGTTGGGGGTGGATGGCGTTGGGCTCGCTGCTCTGGCTGTCGCTTGTCGTCCTCCTGTACTGGGGCATCAGACGATGGGAACAGTGGGCAACCCTGCGCCAGTGATACGCGAGGTGGGAGCGATGGCACGTCCAGTCGACCCAGACGACACCCGACCGTATTCTCGACGAGCAGCAAGCCGAGTCCAGCAGCCATGCCCGACGCGCCGTTCGGCGCAACCGTCGCAGCGCCCATATTCCGACATTACCCGCACCGGCCAGCCGTTCGGGAGACAGTTCGTAGGTTTTCCTCCAGGTCAAGCCCCGTCGGGAATATGTAGCGTGAATGGCGGAGGACCGATACATGCTGCGTGAGGCGATCCGCAAAACCAAGACCCGGCGCATGGGCCTCCTGCTAGCTGCGGTGACCGCCGTCATCAGCGGGTTTGCCGTGTTCATCAACGGCTAC
>JACZST010000132.1 GCA_022574065.1 Acidobacteriota bacterium | reverse complement strand
AGCAGCAGCGTCACACGATCCTTGTTCGTCGATGACTCCGCGATGTGCGCTTCGAGGATGTACATCGAGGTGGCGATCAGCTTGGTCTCTGTAGGTTCGCCGGGCCTTGTGCTCGTCGCATACACGTCAACGCGATCGCCGGGGTTCAACTGTCCGAGAACGGCATGAGCGGCATCGAGCTCGATGGCGATTGAGTCGGGGGCCGCCAGGGCCTCTCCCGGTCGCAGCAGGCTAGGAAGAATCGGCTCGCCGGCGGTGATCGGGGCGGCCAGTACCCAGTCGCCGAGCTCGCCCAGCTGGTCTCCTTCCACCAGGCCAAAGGCGTCGACGACCTGCCTGATGTCGATTTCGAGCTCAGCCAATGGGGTGCCGGCGGGAAGATTGGCACCGGCAACCAGGACCGGTGCCGTAGCAGCCGGCCGCGTGACGACGAGTACAAGAAGGGCGGCGACGGCGGCGAGGCCGATGCCGAGCATGGTTCGTGGTGCGATGGAGGGCAGGGATATTTGGCGGAGGTCTTCGACGCTGATGGCCATCAGCGCGCCTCCATCGTCACGATGTGAGAGATGGCGAGGTAGCGGTCGATGTCTCCGTCGAGCAGGACTACGTGATCGATCCCGACCGCGTCGACCACCCCCTGGTAGACGTGCCCGTCACTCGTCGACAGCACCACGCGTTCCTCGCGGTCTTCGGATTCGAGCAGCCGGTCGCGAAGCGTCATCCGGCGTCGTGCTGCCGAGCGGGCGGCGTGCTGTTCGGCGTCGAGTGTCTCTTCGAGTCGGATTCGCATCGATCGGCCGATGCGTTGCAGGTCGGGGTGCGCGAACGGATCCACCGATGCCTTCCCTTCTCCCCAATGTCGGGGTGACTGCCGAACCCTCGGCCGCCCGATACACACTCAACTCTCGGCGCACCGACGCTACAAGGGTGGTTTTTCCGTTTGTTTCGCGCCTCACGGACGGAAGTCGCGCTTTAACCGGTAAGGAACGCGGCGCGTGTGCTTTGGGACACGCTGGGTGTGTTCTCGCCGGCAAAAACCAGCATCGACCTACCAGTCGAACCCCGGCTCCTCGAGTTCGTCGACGTCGTCGTGCACGATGTCGAAGCGGTGCCCGCAGTCCTCGCACACGTAGGCAACAACGTCGCCGGGCCGTGGCGGATCGTCTGGCGGGAATCGAGTAAGCAGGTGCGCCTTGGCTCCACACTCCACACAAACGATGGAGTCGGCGACCGGTTGTGGCTGCATGCAACCCTCCTCGCGCTGCCCCGATCATCGCACCAGATGACGGTGCCGCCTAGTGTCGTTCGACCCGCTGGTACCCTTGGGGTCGCCATTGACGCCCCGCGGGAGAGCGGTTCGGTCCGCGCCGAAGGAGCAACCACCCGGGAATCTCGCAGGCACCAGGACCGCGGGGACGAGGCAATTCTGGAGAGCAGGGTTCGCACCCTCACCGAAGGGGAAAGCCGCTACGGCGGTGAATCTCTCAGGTCATCGCGACAGACGGGTCCGACCGTGACGCGATCCGGGAGCTACCCACCATGACCGAGCCCACCACCGAGGACCGCACCCGCAGCGGCGAGTTCGCCCACCGCCACCTCGGACCCGCCCCATCGGACCTTCCCGACATGCTCGACGCCGTCGGCGTCGCTTCCATGGAGCAACTCATCAACCGGGCCGTCCCCGAGGTCATCCGCATCGAGCAGAACCATTCTCTGCCAGGCCCGCTCACCGAGACCGAGGCGCTTGACCAGCTGCGCCTGCTCGCCGACCAGAACCAGGTGTTCACCTCGCTGATCGGGATGGGCTACTACGGCACAATCCTGCCGGCGGTGATCCGGCGCAATCTGCTGGAGAACCCGGGCTGGTACACCGCCTACACGCCCTACCAGCCCGAGATCTCCCAGGGTCGGCTCGAGGCACTGCTCAACTTCCAGACCATGGTGTCTGACCTCACCGGCATGGACATCGCCAACGCCTCCCTGCTCGACGAGAGCACCGCCGCCGCCGAGGCGATGGCGATGCTGAAGCGGATCAACCGCGGCCCGGGCGGTGGCGGTGGGGACGCTGGCGGTGGCGGTGGGGAGGCTGGCATGGTGTTCGTCGTCGATGCGGCGACCCACCCACAGACGATCGATGTGGTGAATACCCGTGCCAGGCCGCTCGGCCTCGAGGTGGTTGTCACCGACCCCCAAGGCGACCTGCCGGAGGGGACCTTCGGCGTGTTGTTGCAGTACCCGGGAACCACTGGTGCGGTTGGCGACCACACCGAGCTGATCGCCCGCCTCCACGACGCTGGGACGCTGGTCGCCGTCGCCACCGACCTGCTCGCTCTCACCCTGCTCACCCCGCCCGGCGAGATGGGCGCCGACGTCGTGGTCGGCTCTTCGCAGCGGTTCGGGGTGCCGATGATGTTCGGCGGCCCCCACGCCGCCTTCATGGCCACCCGCGACGAGCACAAGCGGGAGCTCCCGGGGCGGATGGTGGGTGTCTCCAAGGACGCCGAAGGCCGGATGGCGCTGCGGCTCGTCCTGCAGACCAGGGAGCAGCACATCCGTAGGGAAAAGGCGACGTCCAACATCTGCACCGCCCAGGTGCTGCTGGCCAACATCGCCGGCATGTATGGCGTGTACCACGGGCCGGAAGGCCTCACCGAGATCGCGACGCGGGTGCACCGGCTCACCTCGGCCCTGGCTGCAGCCCTGACCGAGGGTGGGCTCATCGTCGACAACGACACCTGGTTCGACACCCTGGCCGTCAAGGTGCCGGCCCCGGCTGCCGTCATCGCGGCTGCCGCCGAGCGGCGCATCAACCTCCGCCGCATCGACGCCACCACCGTCGGGGTTTCTCTCGACGAGACGGTGACGCCGGAAACCGTGGAGGCGCTGTTCGCCGTGTTCGGTGTCTTCGGCGAGGTGGAGAGGGACGCCCCCAGTGGGATCCCCGCCGATCTCGCCCGCCGGTCCGAGTTCATGACCCACCCCGTGTTCCACTCATATCGCTCGGAGACCGAGATGATGCGTTACCTGCGCCGGCTCCAGGACGCCGACATTGCCCTCGACCGCTCCATGATCCCGCTCGGGTCGTGCACGATGAAGCTCAACGCCGCCGCCGAGCTGATCCCGGTGACGTGGCCGGAGTTCTCCGATCTCCACCCGTTCGTCCCGCTCGATCAGGCACAGGGGTATCTGCGGCTCATCGCCGACCTCGAAGCTTGGCTGGCCGACATCACCGGCTACGACGCGGTTTCGCTGCAGCCAAACTCTGGAGCCCAGGGCGAGTTCGCCGGGCTGCTGGCGATCAGGGCCTACCAGGCATCCCGCGGCGAGGGGCAGCGCGATGTGTGCCTGATTCCGGCGTCGGCGCACGGAACCAACCCGGCGTCGGCGACGATGGCCGGGATGCGGGTGGTCGTGGTCAAGACCGATGGGGACGGCAACATCGACGTCGAGGATCTGCGCAGCAAGGCCACCGAGCACGCCGATGAGCTAGCGGCGATCATGGTCACCTATCCGTCGACTCACGGGGTTTTCGAGGCGACCATCGTCGAGGTGTGCGACATCGTGCACGACGCAGGTGGTCAGGTGTACCTGGACGGGGCCAACCTCAACGCCATGGTGGGGATCGCCGAGCCTGGCAGCTTCGGCAGCGACGTGTCCCACCTCAACCTGCACAAGACCTTCGCCATCCCGCACGGCGGTGGCGGGCCGGGTGTCGGGCCTATCGGGGTGCGGGAGCACCTCGCCGAGTTCCTCCCCAGCCATCCGCTCTACCCCGATTTGCCGGGTGACGGTGATGGCATCGGCGCCATCGCCTCCGCGCCATGGGGGTCCGCCGGGGTCCTGTCCATCTCCTGGGCGTACATCGCCATGATGGGCGAGACCGGGCTGCGCATGGCCACCGAGATCGCCATCTTGAACGCCAACTACGTTGCGGCCCGGCTGGCGCCGCACTACCCGGTGCTGTACACGGGAGCGAACGGGCTGGTCGCCCACGAATGCATCATCGACATCCGCCGGATCCAGCACGACACCGACGTCACCAACGAGGACATCGCCAAGCGGCTCATCGACTACGGGTTCCATGCCCCGACCATGTCGTTCCCGGTTGCAGGGACGCTGATGATCGAGCCGACCGAGTCCGAGTCCAAGGCCGAGCTCGACCGCTTCTGCGACGCCATGATCGCCATCAAGGGCGAGATAGACGCCATCGCCGCCGGCGAGGTCACCCACGCCGATTCGGTGCTGGCCAACGCCCCCCATCCGGCAGAGAACGTCGTCGCCGACGACTGGGCCCGTTCCTACTCACGGGAACAGGCCGCCTATCCGGTGCCCGGCCTGCGGCGGGACAAGTACTGGGTACCGGTGAGCCGGATCGACAACGCCTTCGGTGACCGGCACATCGTGTGTTCCTGTCCACCGATCGAGGCCTACGAACAGGGCATCGGTTCCAACGACGGGTAAACGGCGGCGTCGGATTCGGCGGCAAGGATCGAGGCGGCGCCAGCCGGGAACGTCTCCACACCACCACGCCGCGTACCCCAGCCCAGAGGTGAAGGGCTGCCTGCGGGGTGTTGCCCCCTCGTCGGCCGGACGTCGATTCAGGCGTCGAGGGGGATGATCCAATCGGCGCCGAAAGTTGGCACGCTCACCCGGGTGAGGTCAACCTCGGGATCGATGAGTCGCTGCGGGTCGCGACCGTTGAGCGTCACCAAGCCGTCGACGAGCACGACCAGATCGGCGTCGGTCCCCTCCGCATAGACGTCCTCCAGGTAGTTGGCGAACTGGACCGCCATGTCGGGGATCGCCGCTACCCGGTCGGCCTGCCGTGAGGAGAGGAAATCGTCGGGATCGACGACGGTGAACTCGTTGGTTTCGGGCCAGACCACGATGAAGGCGGCAATGCCGTCCTTGTCCCGGAGCTTCATGTGCCAGGAGTACCGATGCCCCTCCTCGGTCCAATGGACGTTGCCTGGTATGACAAAGTGGCGGAGGGGCACCAGCAGCTGGATTGCCACCCACACCACGATGAGACCCACCGCCAGCCGAGATCCGATCCCGCCGGCTCTCGACTCACCGACCCCATGACGCGGCTCGGCCGCAGGGAGCAACTGATGGACGGCGAGACCGCACGCAACGGCGGCGATGACAGCCTGGATGGGAACGAAGGTGCGTGGGAAGCTGGCGCCGATGACTAGGCCCGCAACAAAGCCGGCGGCGAAGACCATCCCGCGAAGGTTGCGCGACCTGAGGTCGGCCCATACCTGCTTTGGCCAATCGGGCTCGAAGAACATCATCGTCCCCACCAGCATGAACCAGGGGAACACACCGATATGAAACAACGAGTCGTTCATGAGGGAGAAACCGATGGCGGCGATAAAGGCATAGGGCCGGGTTCGCCGGAAGAGCAGAAAGAACACGACCAGCAGGTCAAAGGCCAGGGCCGTATACCCGATGCCGACACCCACCGCCCGGTTGCCGAACCAGGACCCAATGAGCGGGAACTCCTGCCGGTTCGCCAACCACGTCGCAATCGGTTCGCCGCGGAGCCAATCGGCGTTGAGCTTGCCAAGGCCCCCGTAGAAGAAGACGACCCCGATCTGAAACCGCAGCAGCCACACCGACCAGATCGGAACGGAAGATGAGCCGGCCCCCTT
>JACZST010000131.1 GCA_022574065.1 Acidobacteriota bacterium | reverse complement strand
ATCCCAGAGTGGCCGGATTTGAGATAGCGAAGAGAGTGGCCGCACCGGTTCGTTGCACTTTGGGTGGGTCTTTCGATCGTCTCGGCTCGATCCTGGATCAGATCCCGTGGCCGGTACCCTTTGCGGGTGGACGTACCTGACCGGATCGAGACCGATTCGTCGTCACTCACCCTATTCTGGGACGACGGCAGCAGCGACGTCATCCCCGCTCGGTCGCTGCGAGCGGGGTGTCCCTGTGCCGGCTGTCGAGAGCCCGATGGCATCGATCGCATAGCGCGGGTACTTGAAGGGCTACTGGCGATCACGATCGTTGACGTATCACTGGTCGGTGCTTATGCCGTGTCGATCGAATTCGGCCCGGATGGCCACGGCACCGGGATATTCCCCTACACCCTGCTGCGCTCCCTAGCATCAGAGGCCGCCTGAGCACCTGACTAGGTTGCTTGTCTCGGCAGAGCCTCCCGAGACAAGACGGGCTTGGGGACGTTGCCGTTGTGACCACCAACCCCCTCCTGGGCATGCATGTATTTGATGGCCGACGGCGACCGGGCCCCAGTGTCCCCAGGTAGCGGCGCCAGAATGCCTCAGCACCCGTGACCTACCCGCTCGGGCTCATGTAACATTTTCGAACACTGGGGGAGACAACGGCAGGGTCATCGAACCCTCGCGACCCCCATCAGAATCATCCGGCCCTTCTACCTGTCAGGGAAACTCGATGGTGACCGGGTCGCCCGGGGCGTTGCCGATGCCGATGCCCGCGTTGTCGAGGAGCGCCCTCATCGCCATCATGTGATTCCTCTGACCGACTGTGTTCCCGTCCGAAGAGAACCACACAGTTGGCGACGATCCGCCGATGCTGTTGATAAGGCGCTGCACCGTCGGTTCGTCCGGGTTGGCGTTCCGGCCGTTGGCGCTGAACACATAATGGTCGGCCCGAATCCTGTCAAGGAAGGCTTGACTCACGTTCCGGTCGGATCCGTGATGCTGGATCTTCACCAGCGGCACCTCGAATGGGAAGCCGCCGTCTACAAATCCGGCGGCCTCGAGTTGGAGGATCACGTCCTCTCCAAGGGCGTCGCCGGTGAGCAGCATGAGCGGTTCGCCGTTCGTGTTGGTGACGACGCAGGTTATGGAGGCGCGATTGGTGGCGGAGTCGTCGGCAGACATGATGGCCCTCGCCAGGAACGCTCCACTGTCGAGAGCGTCCTCGAACTCCTTCTTGGCTTCCGCCAACAGCTCATCGGTTGGTCCGATGATGACGAGACCGAAGGTCGGGACATCCACGACGTCTCCGGCCTTAGTGCCGATGACGGCAACCCCTTGTGGAAGGTTGTGGACCAACTCGACGGCATCGTCCACACTCAGGATGCCGAGCCGCATGATGTCGTCCTGCGACATCGCCTGAACTCCGGGGCCTGGCTGGGTGAACTCGTTGAAGCGCAGCGTTTCAGGGCGAATCCCGGCGAGCGAGGGCAAAAAGAATAGGTCTCGAATCCCGAGCAGGTGGTCGTTATCCCAATGCGTCAGGATGGCCTGATGCAGCCGCGTACCGCGGGCCGCCAGCGCAGGGCCAGCGACGTCCTTGAACTTCCCCGATTCACCTCCATCGATCAGGACGGCATCATCCCCGGATGAGACCAGCAGCGCGTCGCCCGCTCCCGCATCGAATGCCTGAAACGTGATCGCCATGTACGGACTCCTCCCGACTCGCAGCGGCCTGCATGAGTGCTGCTTGCTCCCGATCCAACACCGATCAGGGGGGATGGATGCCTCGGCGTCTTAGAACCTTTGAGTCTTCGACACCCAAGGCGACTTGACTGTCCTCCCCTTCGCCGGCTTCGGGATCCCTACTACGCGAGATCTCTCGATCAGGTCAATCCCCTCAAGCTCGAGTATTTCGTCGAATTGAGCTTCCTCAACTAGTCCCGACACGATCCGAAGCGACGTGAGCACGCTCTCGATCTCGACGCCCGCCTCACGAAGCCTCTCGAGATGTGCCTCATCAACAGCAGCGAGCGTGATGTTCACCGAAACCTTGGCAGTGTCCTCAGCCTGCATATTGCCAATTGTATAGGGACAGCATCATTCACCGTTGCCAGTTCCCTCCCTATGCCGGGATGTGGGCCAACCCGCCGACGTCGACCGCCGGAGCCAGAAGGCCTTGAGCTTCGAGCATCAGCCGACCGATCAGAGCCACGCCCCTGACCTGTTCTTTTGACTGCAGAATGGCCAATACTCCAGCGACGTGCGGAGTCGCCATTGAGGTGCCGTCCGAGAAGGCGTGGCCGCCACCCGGTATCGACGACAACACGTCCACCCCGGGCGCCGAAATTGCGATATGGTCCTGGCCAACCCTGCCTGCGTTGGAGAACTCAGCCGGATCAAGGATACGGTCGAGGGCACCGACTGCGATGATCGACGGGCAGTTGGCTGGGTGGCTAATCGGAGCAACCGTGCCTGGACGCGAACTGCCGTTCCCTGCCGCGGCAACGATGACGGCACCTGCATCGAGTGCGTTTCGAGCTACTGCTTCAAACGTGGGTGAGTGCGGCGTTTCGGGCGGAACCTCACCTCCAAGCGACATCGAGATCACATGGCAGTCGTTGTTGATGGCCCAATCGATGCCGGCAAGGATCGACGAATCCGTTCCCTCGCCGTCGGCGTTGTTGAGGACCTTGCCGGCAAACAGTGACGCGCCGGGCGCAACGCCGAAGCGAGGAACACCGATCGGATTCGCGCGGCCAGCCACCGTCCCCGAGCAATGTGTCCCATGCCCGTGGCCGTCGTGCGGCGACTCCCCTGCCACGAAGGATTCCTGACCCGCCAGCGCCGGAGCAATGTCTGGGTGACTGCTATCAACGCCGGTGTCGAGGACAGCCACTCGGCTACCCGCGCCATCTCCGACTGAGACGTCTGCTCCAAGGGCGCGTAGCCCCCAGGTGAACTGGGCATCGTCCGAAAACCTCTCCGGGGGCAACGCTGCCGCGGCTGGTTGGCGACCAGCGGGCAGGCTCGATCTCAAGGCCGACGCGAAGCTGTCGACGCCGTCACGGTAACCCTGCACGTAATCGGTGATAGCCCAAACGAACCGTTCCGGCTCGGCAGCCAAAACAATACTTCCGGTGACCGAGGCCGCGACGGATAGGCGTTCCTGCCAATCCTCGTGGGAGTCCATCACGGCGACGCCCAGATTGTCGAACATGACTGCTGTATTGCCGCCTACAGCCTCAACCGCCGCCTCGAGGCCAGGTGCATCGTCTCGGTAATCAGAGCTGTGAGTTACTGCGACACCGATGGTGTTGGACAGCTCGCCACCCGCTGCCTGCAGCGACTCGGCGATCAGGGCTCCTGTGTCCTTTCGACGGCGGATCTTCGTCGTCACCAATAGCCGGCCGGTGAGCCTTACGGCGGGACCGCCGTCATCGGCATCACCCGTCAACCTGGGGGCGCGCAGCTGAAAACTTGTTCGACCGATTCGATCCATGGGCCCTCCTACGTTGCTTAGAGCCGAGGGGACTCGATTGCATACGCCCTCGTAATCCCGCTCATCGCTGGTGCTTCGACGTCGTCGTGGTCGCGTCGTCCCTGTACGCGTACAAGAACGCCGTCGTCAGGATGAGAGCGATCGGTAATCCGTCGAACCGACCCGCGGTAGCGCGCAGACAGGACATAGCTTCCCCTTTTTGTGCAGCTATGACGACGCCCAACCTCAAAATACCAAGAAGAACAAGCTAACGCAGATCAGGATTTCGCGGCTTGAGCTAAAGGCATGGAGCACGGGGTCGTCGTCACTCGCGCCACAGGCGTACCCAGCGCCCGCGAGTCGGTAACCAAATCCCTTGGAATTCCAGACGGTAGGGAGTCGTCCTCGGAGCCTGGAAGATTCTCCATGTAACATTTTCGTACGCTGGGGGAGGCGAGGGTGCTGGTGCAGCCTGAAGATCGTGCCGCTATTGTTCGTGGTGGACGTACGCCATTGGGGAGCGCTCGTCCTTCCTTTGTTTAGGGGGCCGATCTTCCCAAGGACGACGTAGCTGAGGCAGGTACTGAGCGACAGAAGATGGTTGCCGCCTTAGGCGTTATGGCGTAGGTAGCGGAGTGAAACTCGAATAAGGGGAGGCGTTCGTGTGGCTTGAGAATGCATGGAATTCGGTTCTTGATTTCGACCTCGCGCAGCGGCTTGCAGAACGTAGGTCGACGGCAGCAGCGGACAAGACGGCTAAAGAGCGAGCCGCGTTCGAGAAATCGATGGAGGAACTAGCTGTAACTGTTGCTTCATCAGGTGAGACGACTGAAGCCCAACCGGTTGAAGAGCAAGCGGTCGCGAAGACGAGAGCCGAAAAGAGGGCCGCTCTCGAACACAGAGCGACAGACCGAGCTACACAAGCCGAAAAGAGCCTTCTGGCGAGAATCGGGGGGTGGCTTCAGCCGAGGAAGCTCATTATCGCGCTACTCACCGTAGGAGGGATTGTTGGGCTGATCCTGGTGCTGCTGGTAACCGGGAATCTTGGAGCTTTTTACGAGTGGTTGATCGGTTGGAGTTCCGATGGCAAGCCGTGGACTCACATCATGGATGAGCAGCCGTGGATCTTCTGGGTTGGCGCGATTGTGATTCTTGTGTCTGTCTTTTGGCTGGTGCCGCGTAGAGCTCACGGACGCGTCTGGATTATCACTTCAGGATTCGCGGTCGGATTCCTAGGCGGTCACGTGTTCTGGTAGCGGGTCCGAGGAGCGCACGATCGCGGCCTGCGATCGAGCGGTGGGGGATGCCACGGTGGAACGCCCGCTGCGTTAACCGCTACATTCGAAGCCGTGGTGGAGTTTCGCGCCGCCAGGCTCATATAACATTTTTGAACCCTGGGGGATGCGACGGCAAGCTCACCGGACCCTCAGCACCCGGACCTCTTCGGAGGGGGTGTACTTAGTCAACATTGGCCGATGGGAGCGTGGACGCCGGCGCGGTGCGGGCCGGTTACACCCGGGTCCAGCCGGCGAGAACGGACTTCATGCCTTGCACCATCGCCGAGGCGGAGTCAGGGTCGACTCGAGCAGTTGCTTGGGCTCCGATGTATATCGCAAACAGGATGGCGGCTCTTTCACCGGCGTTTCCGGGGAGAATGCTTCCGGCTTTCTCGGCGCGGTCAAGTGAGGCTGTCATAGCCTCCTGGATATGCGTTCGGTAGTAATTGATCCGCGTGTCTACTGCCTCGGCCTCCCCTCCGGCCTCCGACATGGTGGCGACGATGGGGCATCCGGGTGATCCGTAGAGCGGCTTCTTGACGTGTTGGGCCAGCTGATCGATGAATACCTCCACCGCTTCGAGGCCGTCGGCTCGGTCGAACATAGGGGCGCAGTTAGCGTCGACGCCCTCGTTGTAGCGGGCGAGCACCGCGTCGAAGATCGCCGCCTTGTCACCAAAGGTGTTGTAGAGACTCGACGACGACAAACCGGTGCGCTCCACCATGTCGGCCTGGGATGTGTGGTCATAGCCCTTGTCCCAGAACAGATACATCAGTTCGTCGAGGGCCGCGTGAGGGTCAAAACCCAACGGTCTCCCGCGTTGTGTCTCGGCGTGCTTGGTCATGGCTGTTCCTTCTCCATCACCTATGACCAACGCGAACATATTCCATCGTGTTCCTCGGTCGCCTGTGAGAAAAAG
>JACZST010000130.1 GCA_022574065.1 Acidobacteriota bacterium | reverse complement strand
GTCGGTGGCGGGTGGACTCGCCGCTCGACAGGATGTGATGGCCTCCCGAGTCAACGATACCGAGCGAGTCGCTGGCCTAGTCGGTCTGGTCACGCAGCTGCTGACCACGCTGCTGATCCCGGCCGCCACCATCCTCATCTACTTCTTCATCGTTCGACGCCAGTACCGCGAAGAGCACGTCAGGATGCAGACCAAGCTCACCGCCGAACGCGAGCTCAGCGTTTCGAAGGATGACTTCATTGCAGGGCTATCCCACGAGCTGCGGACCCCGCTAACCAGCATCTACGGCTTCAGCGAGTATCTGCTCGAGACCGGGCTCAGCGATCCGGTTGAGGCCCTCGAGCTCATCGGGCTCATCAACAAGGATTCGGCCGACCTGTCACGAATGGTGGACGACATCCTCACTGCCGCTCGACTCGAGTCTGACGTGCTCGCCTTCGAGTACCAGGCCGTTGCGCTGTACGAGGAGGCAGCCGCCGCCATCGCCCCGATACAGCGCAGCGGCGCCGATATCAGGTTGGAGGGGAACGCCCTGGTGTGGGCGGATCCTGTGCGAACCCGCCAGATCATCCGCAACCTGGTCTCCAACGCTATCCAGCACGGCGGGCCCGCCGTCGAGGTCTATTTGGAGACCAACCAGCGCAACGCCGTGGTCACCGTGTCGGACAATGGCACTGGTGTCGACTCCAGCATCACCGACCGGCTCTTCGAACGATTCGTCAACGACGGTCAAGAGTCGCTGCTCAACGGCAGCATCGGACTCGGCCTGTCGATCGCTCGCTCGCTGGCGCGGACCATGGATGGCGACGTCAGCTACGTACGGGCCGGTGGATGGACCAACTTCGTTCTCACGCTGCCGTTGCTGGACACGACCGACCTGTGGGATAGCCGATCCGATCCGGCCGACGCCATGGTCGGGGTCCCGCTATCCGAGCGAGTCATGGTCACTCCCGCTCCCGTCGCTGAGCTGGCGGTCTTCGAACCATGAGGCGGCTCGTCGCCACAGCGACGGTCCTAGTGCTCATCTTCGGCGGTTTTCTCATCACCCCATCTGGATCTGCGTCGGCGGCATCTGCGGAGTGGGTCTCCTACAAGGACAAGTTCGACGAGCGCGACTACGACGGCAACAACGAGGACGGCAAGTTCTCCACCGATTGGATCGAGGTCGGTGAGGCGAACGGCCCTGTCAAGGGATACGCGTCGGTCACCGGCCACTCGTACTGCAAGGGCGCTTACTGCCTCCAGGTTGGCGGAGGCGGTCTTGCAGTGGGAAACGTGGGCATCGAGCGTTCGATCAACCTCGATCGAGCCCTCGAGGCGAAGGTCACGTTTCTGTACGCTCGTGATCTGATGGGAGGATCCACGGAGAAAGAGATCGCATTCCAGGTCTCGGCAGACGCCGGCGAGTCGTTCACGACCCTGGAGACGTTCCGGCTTGATGACGATTTCAAGATGGTGAGGGTGAGCGCCGCGTCCGGTGGCTGGATCGACATCACCGAGTTCGCAGCTCCACAGACCGTGATCCGCTTCATCTCGCTCGACGGGGCACCGGCCAACCTCCTGCTGGTCGATGATGTTCTGGTAAAGGGCAAGTTCGTCGAGGGACCACCGCCGGCGACAACGACGACCACCACCACCACCACTACTACCACGACCACAACCCTCCCGCCGACGACGACGACCACAACCACGACGCTTCCACCGACGACCACCACGACGACCACGGAACCGCCGGACTCCACGTCCACAACGACAACGCTTCCGCCGACGACCACTACCACCGCACCACCCGTCGACGCTTCGACCGGCCTGCCACCACCAGGGTCCGATGAGAGCTTCCGAACCAAGGAAGGCCTCGTCGCCCTCGAGGACATTGCCCGTCACGAGGTACCAAGCGATCAGCGCGACCAGCACACCGAACCGGTCACCATCATGGTGCGTTTCCAGACGACTGCCGAAACCTTCACCGGCGGCGCGCTGCCGTCGACGATCCTCGGTGTCCTCATGGCGCTACTAGCGGTGATCGGATTGAGTCGCCGGTTCCGGCCCCTCAGAATCGGCGACCGGGCGAGGACTCAGTAGACGAGGTCGCCGGTCACCGGCCGCCGGCAAGAAGAAGGTCGTCAGTCATCAGTCGTCACCAGGAAGGCAGGAACCGGAGACCGGAGACCGGGGACTGGCTACTCCACTACTTCGGAGAACCCGGGGCCCTCCGTGCGTTCCAGCTGGTCCATCGTGCACTCGTCGGCGTCTTTGTCGGGCCGCCACCGCTCGAAGCGGGTGGCATGCCGGAACCGGGCACCGGTGAGCTGGTCGTATGACACCTCAGCGACCACACCGGGCGTCACCGGGATCCACGACATGTCCTTGCCAGCCGACCAGCGGCTCTCCGCTCCTGGTCGTCGCACATCGTCGCCGAAGGAGTCGTCGCTCTTGATCTGCTCGAGCAGCTCGAGTATCTCAACGCGGTCGGCATTGGAGAATCCGGAGCAATGGCCGATGAAGTGCAGCTCCCCGGCGTCGTTGTACAGACCGAGCAGGATCGATCCGATCTTGCCACCGTCCTTGTGGATGCGGTATCCACCGACGACGCAGTCCACGTCCCTTCGATGCTTGATCTTCACCATTTCCCGCTTCGACTCGATGTAGGCGCCCTCGAGGCGCTTGGCGACGATCCCGTCGCACCCCGCAGCCTCGTAATCATCAAACCAGCGTTTGCCCTCGTCGATGTCGGTCGTTGACGGGGTCAGGTTCCATGAGTCGCCGAGCTCACCCAGCACCGTCACCAGGCGCTCCCTGCGTTCGGTGAAGGGCGCATTCCTCAGGTCGGTACCCTCATGCGCCAGCAGATCGAAGGAGACGAGGTGGGCCGGGGTGGTCTCCGCCAGCATGTTCACTCGCGATTCGGCAGGGTGGATCCGGTTCTGCAACCCGTCGAAGTCGAGGCGGTCATCGGTGACGACCACCACCTCCCCGTCGACGACGGTCCCCGTTGGAAGTTGGTCGAGCGCCGCCCGAAGCTCTGGGAAGTAGCGCAGCAGCGGCTTCTGGTTGCGCGAGTCGAGCCGGATTTCGTCGCTCCATGCCACGGCGCGGAACCCGTCCCACTTCGGCTCGTACGCCCATCCATCCTCCGGCCAGGCGGTGCGAACGCGAGCCTCCATCGGCGAGATCGGCGGATCGAATGGCCATTTTGGCATGGGCGAAGATTAGGGCTGGTCGCTTGCCGTGCCTCCGGCAGCTCCGTCCTTCGTCTCCACCGCGCAGCGGGGGAGACGCGGAGCGGCGACAGCCGCGACGCAGAGGGGGCGTTGAGGGAGGGATCGATCACATGAGCTCAATCGCGACCAGCAAGCTTCCAAAGCCCCCTCCGCTGCGCTCCGGCCTAAAGGCCGGATGCTCGCGCCTCCCCCACTGCGTGGGAGAGGCGACACAATCCTCAGCTATTCAGCTACTCGGCTACTTTTCTACCCAAATGCGCACGCTCGTCACGATCCGGCAGCCCGGCGACGAGCCGTTTCCTCTCGTCATCGAGAACGACCGATTCGGTGACCCGGACGACGGCCCGATCGATGACGCGCTCGACACCGGCCGCCTGTATGCGATCCCCGGACTGGCCGATAGCCACGCGCACCTCGGCATGAGCTCCATGGCTGAGATGCTCGACCTCACAGATGAGGATCTCCGGCGTAATGCGCGGCGCAACGCATGGCTACAGGTCGAGGGGGGTGTGCTCCTCGTCGCCGACAAGGGATCGGGGAGCAACGCCACCCTGGAGATCCTCTCCGCTCCCCCGAACGAGCGACCGGAAGCCTTCATGGCCGGCCGGGTCATCGCCCCCGCCGACGGCTACTACGCGGAATACGGCTACGAGGTCGACGAGGACGGGCTCATTGACGCGGTGCGTGCCGTAGACCAGCGCGCAGCATGGGTGAAGATCATCGGCGATTGGCCGCGCCCGGGCATCGGACCACAAGCGAACTACTCGGAGGCGGCCCTGGCCAAGGCGGTCGACGTCGCTCACGCCGCTGGACACAAGGTCGCCATACACACGATGGCACCGGCCGGTGTGCGTCCTGCGATCGACGCAGGAGTCGACTCGATCGAGCACGGAACGTTCCTTTCCGGCCGGGATCTGGCGGTGTTGGCCGACCGCGGCGGGGTCTGGGTACCGACCGTGCTCAACACCGAGTTCCTGCTCGAGTTTCTCGGAGCCGACAGCTCTGGAGGTCGGCTGATGCTGGATGGTTTGGCCAATCTCAGGGAGCTACTCCCGGAAGCGGAGCGGCTGGGTGTGACCATCCTGGCCGGGACCGATCTGGCGGTACCGCACGGCGACGTTGCCGAAGAGGCGATCAAGCTCCACGAGTACGGACTATCCGCCGCCGCCGCCGTCACCGCGGTGTCAACGGCCGCCTATGACTATCTCGGGGCCGACCGTCGCTTCGCCCCGGGGTCGCCGGCAAACATCGTGTTCTTCGCCGATGATCCACGAGACCATCTAGAGACGCTGCGCGACCCGCAGGTGATCGTCCGGGCCGGGAGGGTGGTCAAACCCGCCTGACCCACGGCCCGATCGCACTACCCAGCGGTATAGGTGCCGCTCCCAAAGGCGATCAGTGGACCCAAATGGTGGTGCCTCTCGATGGCGAGTCACCGCATTCCGCGCCACTGCAGACATATACGGAGCGGGCATACTTCCCAAGTTCTGGGTGTTGGTAGTTGTATAACTCGCAGAAGTGCGCGACGATGGACGCGTCCCGCACCACGGAGGAGGCCGCGGGCCGTTTCCGCTGGCCGATCGATGTTCGATCGTGGCATCGGGAACCCTCGGGAGGCTCGCAACGTCCAAGCGGCGTCGCTGGAGCCAGAAGGGGGGAACCTCCTACTGGCTGCAGCGTTATTACGCGGCTAGACAAGTGAAGGATTTCACAAACATGAAAACGGCAGAAAAGATACGAATGGCCGGCCAGCCCTTGGAAGTTGGTGACAGCCTGACGCGGTATTTGACAGAGATCTCGCGCCATGACCTGCTCACCGCCGACGAAGAGGTCGAATTGGCTCAGGCAATCGAATCGGGGCGTGAAGCAGAAGAGCAGCTCGCCGCGGTGTCGGTGCGTGGTGCGGAGAAGGTGCGCCTGGAGCGTCTGGCTCGAAAGGGCCGCGATGCCCGGCATCGATTCGCCCAGGCGAACCTGCGCCTGGTGGTGTCACAAGCAAAGCGGTACCGCTCCCAGTTTGGAATTGAGTTCATCGATCTCATCCAGGAGGGCAACCTCGGGCTGATCCGCGCCGTCGAGAAATTCGATTGGCGCAAAGGCTTCAAGTTCTCGACGTACGCCACCTGGTGGATTCGCCAGGCGATGCAGCGCGCCGTCGCCGAGAAGTCGCGGACGGTGCGGTTGCCAAACTCACTCCACGACACGCTGGTGACGCTCAACGGTGCCCGCAACCGCCTGCTCTCCGAGTTGGGCCGCGATCCGACCGAGGAGGAGTTGGCGCAGGAATCCGGCCTGACCCTCGAAGCCGTGCACGAAGCTCAGCAGGTCTCAGAGTCTGTGTCGCTCGAGTCCCCGGTTGGAGAAGATGGCGCAGTCCTCGGTGACTTCGTCGCCCACGAAGACGACGAGGATCCGGTTCGCGAGACCGAGCGGGCCAGTGTCATCGAGGCGCTGCGCGAGGCAATCAACCGGCTGCCGCGGCGCGAGGCATACATCCTTTCGATGCGTGTT
>JACZST010000129.1 GCA_022574065.1 Acidobacteriota bacterium | reverse complement strand
CCCTCGAGGTTGTCGTGATCGACTCGGTGGCGGCGCTGGTGCCGCGCGCCGAGCTCGAGGGCGACATGGGTGACGTCCATGTCGGTCTCCAGGCACGACTCATGTCCCAGGCGCTGCGCAAGCTGGCGGGAACGATCAACCGCTCCCAGACCACGGCGATCTTCATCAACCAGTTACGAGAGAAGATCGGCGTGATGTTTGGGTCGCCGGAAATCACCCCCGGCGGCCGCGCTCTCAAGTTCTATGCGACCGTGAGGCTCGATATACGGCGCATCGAGGCGATCAAGTCGGGGACCGACAACATTGGCAACCGGGTGCGGGTCAAGGTCGCCAAGAACAAGGTGGCCCCGCCGTTCCGCCTCGCCGAGTTCGACATCATGTTTGGCGATGGCATCTCCCGCGAGGGGAGTCTGCTCGATGTCGCCGTCGAGGAGGGCATCGTCAAGAAGGCCGGCGCCTGGTACACCTACGACGGGGACCAACTCGGGCAGGGGCGTGAGAAGGCCAAGGAGTTCCTCCGCGACAACCCGGAGATCGCCGTGCAGCTCCACGACCAGGTGCTGCGGGCGGTCGGGGTTATCGTCGACGAAACCGATGCTGATGCCGCGACAGATAAAGCGTTATCAGAGGTCGTCGGCGAACAAGCCGACATGCCCACGGAGGGTAGCGATTGACATTCTGAGATTTCGCGTTCCGCCAGCGGCCGTCTTCGGGTAGGATCGCACTAACGACACATACCGAAACACAACCTACCAAGCGGACCAGAACGAGAATGTCGACCCGGAGAGCAGCAGCCTCAATGAGCGAAGGGGACTAATCCCCCCAACTTGTGCGGTGTTGTGCCCGGTGTGTGCCGAGCCCTAGTGGCTCGGCATGCTGCGTTTTTTGGGCCGTCGGAACGAGGCAGTGATGGAACAGTGGGTGTTGGTGGCGCTCTACGTCGCAATGACGGTCGTCGCCTTCGTCGGTGGCTACGTGCTATCGCGACGGATTCAGCGGGTGGAAACCCCGAGCGAGGCACTTGCCGAGGCGCGACTCGAAGCCCAGCGTATCTTGACCAGGGCCGAGGAAGAGGCGCGAACAAAGGCCGAGGTGTATCGCGACCGCGAGGATGCGACTCTCGAGCACCGCAGGGTGGAGATGGGTTCACAGGAGGCCAGGCATGTCCAGCGCGAGGCCACCCTCGAGCAGCGCGCAGGCAACCTGGCCCAACGTGAGGAGCTTGTGCTCACCCGTGAGCAAGGTGCCGCCGACGCCGTCTCCGCTGCCGAGGCGGTGAAGGAAGAAGCTCGACAGGGTCTGGAGCGGATCGCCGGCTTCGACGCCAAGGCGGCGAAGGCCGAGCTGTTGGAAAAGGTCGAAGCGGAGGCAAAAAGGGACGCCATGGTGCTGATCAGGGACCTGGATGTCCGTGCCAGGGAAGAGGCGGAACGACGTGCCCAGCGGATCCTGGCCACCGCCATCCAGCGTCTCGCCGCTGAGGTGGTTTCGGAGACGACGGTGTCGGTGGTGCTGCTGCCTTCGGACGACATGAAGGGACGGATCATTGGTCGGGACGGGCGGAACATCCGCAGCTTCGAGTCAGTTACCGGAGTGAGCCTCATCGTCGACGACACCCCGGAGGTGGTGTCGGTGTCTACCTTCGACCCGGTGCGCAGAGAAATCGCGAGGCGTGCCCTGGAACGATTGGTGGAGGGAGGCAGGATCCACCCGTCTTCGATCGAGGAGGCATACGCCAAAGCACGGGAAGAGGTCGAACAATCCATCCAGGACTCAGGGGAGTGGTCGCTTCTGGAGGTCGGGCTCACCAAGATGCACCCAGAGTTGGTCACTCTCCTCGGCCGGTTGCGGTACCGGACCAGTTACGGACAGAACGTCCTCAACCACCTCGTCGAGTCGTCTCATATCGCCGGGATGCTGGCAGCGGAGTTGAACGCGGATGAGGTGGAGGCCCGTCGCGCTGCCTTCCTCCATGACATCGGCAAGGCCGTTTCTCATGAGATCGGTGGCTCCCATGCCCTGGTCGGGGCTGAGATTGCCCGCCGTTTCGACGAGAGCCCTGCGGTCGTCCACGCCATCGAGGCTCACCACAACGAGGTCGAGCCGCGCACATTGACCGCGGTCCTCGTCCAGGCCGCCGATGCGGTGTCTGCAGCTCGTCCCGGCGCCAGGCGGGAGGCGTTGGAGTCGTATGTGCGGCGTCTGGAGCGGCTAGAGGAAATTGCCGCCGCGTTCGACGGCGTGGAGCGGGTGTTCGCCCTCCAGGCCGGGCGAGAGATTCGGGTAGTAGTCGATCCCGGCACGGTGGATGATCTGGCCGCTTCTGCCCTGTCGCGACGCATCGCGAGAAGACTGGAGGAGGACCTACAGTATCCAGGTCAAATAGAGGTGACCGTCATCCGGGAGTTCAGGGCCAAGGATTTCGCCCGCTGAGCGAAACGAGCGAAGCGATGTTGAGCGGGGCCCGAGCGGGCCGCCGCCGAAGGCGGCAAGAGATGGAAACACAGCACAACTGGTGCCGCGGCCACCGATTACTACGAAGACCATGAGCATCATGAGCCAACCGACACTGCTCGACATGCCGACCATGCGGCGAAGCCCCCGCAGGGTGGGCTCCACGTATTTCATACGCACCTTCGGCTGCCAGATGAACGACCACGATTCAGAGCGGATCGCCGGGCTGCTCGATACCGACGGTATGACCAGGGTCGATCGCGCCGAGGACGCCGATCTGGTGGTTCTCAACACGTGCACGATCCGCGACAACGCCGACCAGAAACTGTACGGCTACCTCGGTCTGTTGAAATCGACGAAGGAAAGCCGCCCGGGCATGCGCATCGCCGTTGGGGGGTGCGCCGCCCAAAAGGACAAGGACCTGGTGCGGGAGCGGGCCGATTGGGTCGATGTGGTGTTCGGCACCCACAACACGCACCGCGTTCTCGATCTGCTCGACCACGTCGACGAGTGGGGGCCCGTCACCGAGGTGTGGGAGCAGACCACGAACCACGACGACATCCCATCACATCTTCCGGTGCAGCGAGAGAGCGACCACTCGGCCTGGGTGACGATCACCATCGGGTGTAACAACGGTTGCACGTTCTGTATCGTCCCGATCGTGCGCGGCCGCGAGATCAGCCGGCGGCCGGGCGACATCATCGGCGAGGTGGAAGGCCTGGCTGAACAGGGCGTTGTCGAGATCACGCTGCTCGGCCAAAACGTCAACTCCTACGGTCGCGACCTCGATCTGAATGGGCGCAAGCCGCTTTTCGCCGATCTCCTCCGCCGTGTCGGCAGCATCGACGCGATCAGGAGGATCCGCTACACCAGCCCGCACCCCAAAGACATCAAGGAAGATGTCGTGTATGCGATGGCAGAGACGACGTCCGTGGCCGATCAACTCCATCTCCCGCTGCAATCGGGCAGCGACCGAATCTTGGCCGCCATGCATCGTGGATATACCGCCGAACGGTTCCTCGCCAAACTCGCCATGGCCCGAGGCATCATCCCAGGCCTTTCGGTATCCACCGACGTCATCGTCGGGTTCCCCGGCGAAACCGAGGAGGACTTCGAGCGAACCCTGGCAGTGATGGCCGAGGCTCGATTCGACAACGCCTTCATGTTCCAGTTCTCACCACGTCCCGGGACCCCTGCCGCGGAGATGAGCGATCAGGTGGATCACGTGGTCGTCAAGGAGCGGTTCGACCGGCTGGTCGAACAACAAAACCGCATCACCTTCGAGCACAACCAAGCGGCGGTCGGGAAGCGGGCTGAAGTCCTCGTGGAAGGGCCGTCGCGGCGCGACCCGTCGGTTGCTACCACGAGAACCGGAGGAAACCGGATCGTGCACGTGGCGGGGACGTTTCGACCCGGGTCGTTTCTCGACGTTCGCATCACCAGGGCCGCACCTCACTACCTCGAGGGAGTTCTGGTCTGACCCTCGTCGCCGTCGTCGGTCCGACCGCCTCCGGCAAGTCACATCTCGCCGAGGCGCTCGCCGCGCGTCTCGGCGCCGACATCGTGTCGGTCGACTCGATGCAGACCTATCGGGAAATGGACATCGGGACCGCGAAACCCGATGCGGAGACTCGTTCCCGCTTCGGGTACCACCTGGTGGATTTGGTGGATCCCTCCGAAGAATTGAGCGTGGCCCGGTTCCAGCAGGAAGGCGCGGTCGTCCTCGATCGGCTCTCCGATGAGGGCCGACCCGCGGTCCTGGCTGGAGGATCGGGGCTGCATCTGCGTTCCCTGGTGGACCCGCTCGAGTTCCCGCCGACCGACGACGGGCTCCGAGCTGAGCTGGAAGCCGTGTCACGCGAAGACCTGGTAGATGAGCTCATCGCCGCCGATGCTGCCGCAGCGGATGTGGTCGACCTGTCCAACCCGCGGCGGGTGATCCGCGCCGTGGAAATCCTCAGGCTCACCGGAGCTACCCCGTCGAGCCGCGCCGGTCGTCCGGCGGCAACCGCGGTGCGTGACTACGACCCGTCACGCCCGTTCATCGGGATCGGGGTCGACCCCGGCGACGCGCTCGCCGCACGCGTAGCGGCGCGGCTCGATGCCATGCTGGATGCCGGTTTCCTCGACGAGGTGGCGAAGTTGGTGTCGCGTCTCGGCCGAAATGCTCGACAGGCGGTCGGCTACAAGCAACTCATCCCTGTCGTCACCGGGGAGATTGCTCTGCGCGAGGGCCGGGAGGATGCGATCCGTGCCACGATGGGTCTGGCCAAGCGACAACGAACCTTCTTTCGTCGAGATCCACGGATCCACTGGATTCCGTGGCACCATGACCGGGACGAACGCCTAGAAACCGCCTGGTCGCATCTCGAGGGGACATGGATTTCGTAAAGGTCGAAGGGCTCGGCAACGACTTCATCACGATCATCGAGCCGATCGACCCCAACCCGGATCAGATCGTGGCGTGGTGCGCTCGCCACACCGGCGTCGGCGCCGACGGTGTGCTCGAAATGACCCCGATCGACGCGACTCGTGTCCGGATGAGATATTGGAACGCGGACGGTGGCGAGGTCGAGATGTGCGGCAACGGTCTGCGCTGTGTTGCGCTGCTCGCCTTGACCGACGGCTATGTCGACGGTGCCGAGTTCGTTGTGGAGAGCGCCGTCGGCGATCATCCGGTATCGGTACGTGATGATGGATCGGTCAAGGCGTTCGTCGGGGTGCCGCACGCCTTCAGGACAGAGGAGATGACCGTGGCCGGCCATACGGTGCGGCCGGTTGGCGTGGGCAACCCGCATGCCGTGCTTTATGTCGACAATGTCGAAGAGATCGCAGTAGCCGAGATCGGTCCCCGCATCGGCAGCGACCCCATCTTTCCCGACGGGGCCAACGTGGAGTTCGTGGCGACGACCGGTGAGGACCGCATCAGGGTTCGGGTGTGGGAGCGTGGGGTCGGTGAAACCACCGGCTCGGGGACCGGTGCCGCGGCCTCGGCCTTCGCCAAGAGGGCGACCGACGGCCTCGGGGATGCCATCACCGTCGAGTTGCCGGGCGGTGATCTCCTTGTCGAGTTCGACGACGCCGGGGCCTGGATGACCGGACCGGCCAGGATCGTCTATCGAGGCGAGCTATAGAACCGCGCCGATCCGGAGGGTCGTGCAACCCTGGTCGGTGTCGCGACGGAGGTGGGTCCTTGTTTCCCGCTTTTGCCGCCTGCGGCGGCGGGCCGCTCGGGCCACGGCTCAGCTTCGCTTCGCCTTGTCTTGTGGTTGTCGAGCCCTGGTCGGTGTCGCGGCGGAGGTGGGTCCTTGTTTCCCGCTTTTGCCGCCTGCGGCGGCGGGCCGCTCGGGCCACGGCTCAG
>JACZST010000128.1:2356-5826 GCA_022574065.1 Acidobacteriota bacterium | reverse complement strand
TCAAACCTGCTGAAGCCGATGCTCGCGCGCGGCGAGCTCCGTGCGGTCGGCGCGACGACGCTCGACGAGTACCGCAAGCACATCGAGAAGGACGCCGCCCTCGAGCGCCGCTTCCAGCCGATCTTCGTCGGCGAGCCGAGCGTCGAGGACACGATCGCGATCCTGCGCGGGCTCAAGGAGCGCTACGAGGTCCACCACGGTGTCCGCATCACCGACAGCGCCCTCATCGCTGCCGCGGTGCTCTCCGACCGCTACATCAGCGGGCGCCACCTGCCAGACAAGGCCATTGATCTGGTCGATGAGGCAGCATCGCGACTGCGCATAGAGATCGACTCCATGCCCGAGGAGATCGACGAGCTAGAGCGCCGCCGCCGCCAGCTCGAGATAGAGCGCAGCGCGCTGAGTAAGGAGACCGGCACTGCATCGGCAGGCCGACTAGGGGTCATAGAAGAAGAACTAGCCAACCTCGGCGAGGACCTCGACCGGCTCCATGCCCACTGGCAGCTGGAGAAGGACCGCATCGACAACATCCGCGCCATGAAGGGGGAGATCGAGTCGGCCCGAGCTGAGGCCGAGCGTGCCGAGAAATTGGGAGAGCTGGAGCGAACCGCTGAGCTCCGCTACGGAACCCTCCCCCAGCTCGAACAGCGCCTCGAAGACGAACAGCGAGAGCTGGCGAAACTCCAAGCCGAGCTCACCATGCTCAAGGAAGAGGTCGACGAAGAAGATATCGCCGAGGTGATAGCTCGCTGGACCGGCATCCCAGTGTCGCGGCTCATGGAAGGCGAAGTGCAAAAACTTGTACAGCTTGAGGCGCATCTTCACGAGCGAATCATCGGCCAGGAGGCGGCGGTATCCGTGGTCGCCAACGCCATCCGCCGCAGCAGGGCCGGGCTGTCGGATCCCAATCGGCCTATCGGATCATTCATCTTCCTGGGCCCCACAGGCGTCGGCAAAACCGAGCTGGCACGCGCTCTGGCCGAGTTCCTCTTCGATGACGAGCGAGCCATGGTGCGCGTCGACATGTCCGAATACATGGAGAAGCACTCAGTGAGCCGGCTCATCGGTGCTCCCCCCGGCTACGTCGGATACGACGAGGGTGGCCAGCTCACAGAGGCGGTCCGTCGCCGCCCCTATTCGGTGGTACTGCTGGACGAGGTCGAAAAAGCCCACCCGGACGTGTTCAACACGCTGCTGCAACTGATGGACGACGGCCGTCTCACCGATGGCCAAGGGCGGACCGTCGACTTCACCAACACGGTGTTGATCATGACGTCCAACCTCGGTTCGGAGTTCATTGACCCCGAACTACCGCAAGAGATCGTGGCATCACGGGTGATGGACGCGGTGCGAGCCCACTTCCGACCCGAGTTCATCAACCGGGTCGACGACATCATCGTGTTTCACCGGCTGTCCCGAGACGACCTGCGGCGCATCGTTGAGCTGCAGTTCGCCGAGTTCCGTGGACGCCTTTCTGATCGGGGCATCGACATCGAGCTCACCGCCGAGGGTGGGGACTGGCTGGTCGAACAGAGCCACGACCCGTCCTACGGTGCTCGACCTTTGAAGCGGCTCCTGCAGAAGGCTGTTGCCGATCCCCTGGCGATGCGCATCCTCGAGGGCGAGTTCACCGACGGCGACAAGGTGCGGGTGGCGGTGTCGGATGGCGAGCTCGCCCTGCAGAAGGGCTAGGCCGGGACCGGCGCGCTGAGCCATAGCGAGGCTGACCATCGGTCACGGACATACGTCGGCCCTGCGTGACGCCGTCATCGCACCCTGGCGTCAGTCCGTCGGAGGGCGGAGCCGGTCGACGGATGGAGACATCAGCGGTGCAAAATCCAACGCTAAGGGTCGTACGTGCGTTTGGTTGAGGGTGGCGTCGTTGTCGTGGCGGTGCTGAGGGCAATGCTCGTGGAGCCGGTGGCACCCAACCCCATACGAGATCCTCGATTCGGTGTGGCGCAGCTAGGTGAGCAGAGACAACTCTTGGAGAGGCTGAGCATTCGCGAGGCCAGCTGGCTGCGGCCACGCAGCGACGCGTTCCATGCGGCTCGCTCGTGCGGAAGAGCACCGGCTCGTTCCACAGATCGACCACCTGGTCAGTGTCGAGGTAGAGGCGCAGGTCGTCGGCCCGTCCTTCGGTCTGGACCTGCGTGTAAGCGCTGCTTCGATCATGCTGATCCAACACGTCACATTCGGGGCGCCCACTCCGACGGCTGTGTGACGCACCGCTACTCGATCCGACGCCTACGAGTTTGCTTAGACCACCCAGGAGAACGGCATGAAACGATGCCGAGGGGCGCAAGGTCACGAACCTACTTCAACAAGCGCGCAGAGGATGGCGCACCCTGAGTAATGGTCCCCCCAGTTTCTCGTCTGGGCCGACGCGCGAGTATCGCGGACTGTTCCTCCTTCCCTCTGGGTATGCGGCGGTTCGCCGCTGTAGTGTGAAGCGGAGTTCTGGAAACGGCGACAAAGATTTTCAGGCAGGTTCGAGCGCGGTATGGAAATCACCAAAGACACCAAGGTCTCGGCAGTCCTCGATGAATATGGCGACATCGCCGAGGTCATGGAGATGTTTGGGATCAAACGGGTAGGCGGATACACGTTCCGCAAATTAATCACGAAGGCCCTCACCGTCGAACGGGCCGCCAAGGTCCACCGGGTGCCCCTCGACGAGTTTCTTACGACACTGCGCACCGCCGTTCGCCAGGTTCCCGGCCAAGACGGGTAGGTTGGGCCTGTTGGCGGGCCCGAACCGCTCCTGCGGCCGAGCCAGCGCTCATCGCAAGCCCCCAACAGATGCTGCGACGCAGTCGAGGACGCGAGCTACCAGTTCGGCTACGGCGCATCTCCGATCGACTCGATCTGTTCCGCCTGCCGCCGTGCCGGCTTGCAGTGCTTTGAGTTGGAGTGCTATTCGGCGGGTTCGGGTCGCCCCGGCCCGAGAACGCGTTTCGGGGGCGACGTCTTGGGGAGCGGCGATCTCAGCGGCAGCACAGCGCTGGGCCTCGGCCACGACCCACCCGCAACCGAGCTACCGACCCAAGGCACCGGTGTCGAGGTAATCGCAGCCATCGACGGCGACACTGTCCTCGTCCGCTTCGACGACGGTGGCAGAGTCATGGTGTCAAGGAGCGGGGCGTCGACATCCTTACGCTCCTTGTGGAGAGGGCCCACGAAAAGGGAATGCATTTCTATGGGAGCCTCAGGCTGACCCACCCCGCCGACCCGAAGGATGTGGATGCGCCCGACAACTGGCAGTTCAGGATCGACCATCCCGAGTGGTGCCTGAAAGGGCGGGGGAAGTACGGGTTCGACTTCGCATACCCGGAGGTCCGAGCCGAGCGTCTGGCCCTGGCCGAGGAGACGGTAAACAAGTATGACGTCGACGGCTTCGAGATGGACTGGGGCCTCTGGCCCTTCTTCTTCGAGGACGACGAGGTGGAGCAGAACACCCCGGTCCTGAC
>JACZST010000128.1:0-2346 GCA_022574065.1 Acidobacteriota bacterium | reverse complement strand
ATCGTGATGAGACGCCGCGGCTCAGGCAACATCACCGGCTCGCTGCTCGGGACGTTTCGACGAAGGTGAGCCATCTCACCGATCTCACCGGACCTACTGGTGATCACGAAGATTTCGATCGTCTGTTAGTTGCCGTTGACGGATCCGAACACTCCGATCGTGCAGTCGCTGTCGCCGCCGACCTCGCCTCCGCGTACGATGCGTCGTTGACAATCCTCAATGTTGCTGCGACCCCTGTGGTTCCGATCGTCACCGCTCCGCTCCTGTACACCGATTCCTGGGGTTCAGGGTGGGTGGCTCTCGCCGACTCCGGGGAGCAGATCGTTGCTGCGACAGAGCGTCTGGCTCTGCGAACGGGGCCGATCGACATCACCACAGCTGTGGTCACCGGCCATCCGTCGTCCATGATCGTCGACCACGCGTCGCGGGTCGATGCTGACGTGATCTGCATCGGTCGTCGCGGCCTCGGCAACGTCAGGGGTCTACTCGTCGGGAGCGTTTCCCATGCGGTGGGACACCTAGCCTCCCAAACCGTTGTCACCGTTCGCTGACTCCACGCGAGTAAGCGGTATCAGGCCGCTTTCGGGTCCACTTTGGCCAGCAGCGCGTCAAGGAGATCGACGAGCGGCACGCGCAACACCCCGGTGCCGTAGTCGGCAAATCCGTATGGCAGGTAGAGAAAGTCTCTGTCTACCAAAGCTCCGCACGAATAGATGACGTTCGGTAGGTGGCCGTGGTTGTCTCGGCGAGGCTATTTGCGGAGCCGTGGCCCGAGCGGGCCGTAGCCAACGGCGTGAAAATGGCTCCACATTTGTCGAGACGACCGGTCACCTATCCGGTGCTCAGCACACGATCTACGCGGGCGCAATAACAGAGCCGTAGCGGCCGGGCGAGTCTCGCACCGGGTGTGTACGGTGGTGTCGCGCCACACGACGACTCCCACGAAGGACCCGCCGTAGGGCCGGCAAGGTTGCCTGAGAAGGATGCGATGTGATGCACGGCGGCGAGGTCTTTGTCACCATCGGGGTTCTTCTCCTGATCGGCTTGGCTGTCGATGCTGTCAGCCGGGCGATTCGGATCCCGCAGGTGACGTTGCTGGTTGTCATCGGGCTCGCCGTCGGGGTCTCGGGAGTCGATCTGCTCCCTGGCGGACAGGAGGCCTGGTTTCCCATTGTCACCGATATGGCACTGGTGATGCTTGGATTCCTGTTGGGTCAAGAGTTCCAGCTGTCTCGGATCCGTTCGTACGGTGGAGCGACCTTCTTGATTGCGGGGGTGCAGGCGCTGTTCACGGCCATTGTGGTTCTTGGCGTAGTGTGGGCATTGGGGACTCCGCTGGTTGCCACATTGGCCCTAGGGGGGATCGCAGTGGCGACCGATCCGCTGGCGACCTATGCGGTGGTGCGTTCGCGTCCAGTCGGTAACTTCGAACGCCGTTTGCTCGCCATCGTGGCACTGGACGATGTTCTAGCGATGGGGATCTATAGCGTGCTTATCGCCATCGCAGCCGTGGTTGCGAACACGGGTGACTCGCTTCAGGTCATGGCGACCGGTGCCTGGGAGATCCTCGGCGCCCTGTTGGTCGGGACGACGATCGGGCTCCCAGCCGCCTACTTGACCGGGCGGGTGCGGCCCGGTGAGCCGACGCGCGAGGAAGCAATCGGAGTCGTCTTGATTTGCCTCGGAGTGTCACTGTGGCTCGGGGTATCGCCTCTCCTCGCCGCGGTCGCGCTCGGTGCGGTGGTGGCCAATCTGGCTAAGCATCACACCCGAACGTTTCGTGAGATCGAAAGCCTCGAGGGTCTGGTGTTGGTGCTCTTCTTCATCCTCGCCGGGGCGTCGCTCGACATCGGCGCCCTCGGCGGCATCGGCCTCCTCGTCGCAGGGTATATCCTCGCACGCTCCGTGGGCAAGATAGGAGGGGCAATGCTTGGCGCCAGGCTCGGGCAAGTCGAGCCGCCAACCAGTCGCTGGCTCGGTGTTGCGCTACTTCCCCAAGCAGGCGTTGCCATAGGCCTTGCTCTCGCTACCGGCTCGCTCTTCCCAACGGTCGCAGACACGGTGATAGCGGTTGCCATCGTCTCTACGGTCGTGTTCGAGCTGCTCGGGCCGTTAGCAACGAGCCTCGCCCTCAAACGAGGCGGCACCGTATCCGCAGAGCCGGAGACAGCAAGGTTCTCGTCTTGACAGACCTGACCAGCATTGGCGACTCCCACCGACCGAGGCGCCGAGCCGAAGCACTGTACCGGTGCGGGACGGTGAAGAGAGCGAGACCAGCTAGTTCGCGACCGATCAGGATCGCTAGTTTCGGTCCGACACCCCCGGCCAACCACTCAGGTGATTCGA
>JACZST010000127.1 GCA_022574065.1 Acidobacteriota bacterium | reverse complement strand
GGAAAGTGCCGGTCGTAGCAGATGTAAACGCCGACCTTGCCGACTGCGGTGTCGAAGACCGGGTAGCCGAGGTTCCCCGGCCGGAAGTAGAACTTCTCCCAGAACCCCTTGACGTGCGGGATGTGGCTCTTGCGATACTTCCCGAGGTAGGTGCCGTCCGCATCGATCACCGCGGCCGTGTTGTACAGGAGCCCGGCCTGCTCTCGCTCGTAGACGGGGAGAACCAGCACCATGTTCAACTCTTTGGCGAGCGCCATGAAGCGCTGCGTCGTCGGACCATCGGGGACAGCCTCGGCGTAGTCGTAGTACTCGACGTCCTGCACCTGACAAAAGTACGGACCGTAGAAGAGCTCTTGAAAGCACATCACCTGGGTGCCTTCGGCGGCCGCCTCCCTGGCATATTTCTCGTGGGCGTCGATCATCGACTCTTTGTCGCCGGTCCAGTCCGTCTGGACGATGGCGGCACGCACCATCCTTGACATTGCTCGCTCCCTCCATGGCCGAGGATACGAAGCTGCGCAAGAACACAACTTCCCGTTTCACTATACGGTGCCACGGCTTGGTCGACAGCGGGGCCGCGGGCTCAATCAACGACGTCGTAGGTGGTCTGGACAAGACCGTTGGTAAACGACACCGTGTTGACGTGGCGAAGGTGGACGTCGGCGTCGACGGCGCCGAACAACGGGATGCCGCTACCGAGGAGCACCGGCAGGGTGGTGATGATCAGCCGCTGCACCAATCCGGCGCTCAGGAAAGTCTGGATGGTGGCACCGCCGTCCACATATAGGTGGTCGACCCCGCGGCCGACCAGCTCCTCGGCAAGCTCGATCGGCGGCTGTTCACGCGCCTCGACCAGGTGGGCGAGCTCCGCCGGAATCTCGATCGGACGGTGGGTGAGCACGATGACCGGCGTATCGCCATATGGCCACTCTCCCGTCGCCATCACGGTGTCATAGGTGTTGCGGCCCATCACCAGCATGTCAACCGAATCCATGAAGGCGGCGAAGCCGTAGTCCTCATTGCCTTCGTCGCCGCTCGGACCCAGCCAGTCGATCGCACCGTCGCTACGAGCGATATACCCGTCCAGGCTGGTCGCCACGAACGCCGAGGCCTTCACCGGGTCACGGCTCCTCTGGGGGATGACCGAGCGCATACAGCGCCGGGAAGGAAAAGATGCCGGTGCTGTGCCCATCCGGGGAAAAGACGAAGTTCACCGCATAGCCGCCGACCAGCTTGGTCGCGGTGATCGTGACCGGCTCCGGACCGGCGAGAACCTCCTCTATCTTTTTCTGCCCGAAGGGTTCCCTGCACTCGGCGCACTGGCACGCCGCCCGCAGCTGTGAAGCGGAATACGTGGAAACGGTGCCGTCCTCCCAATTGATGACGACCTCGGCGCCCTCGGACACCTCGACGCGCTCGGGGACGATTGACGGATCCACCAGGCGAGCGTACCGGTGGCCGACCCTTGACGAGGCGCGCCGCCATTGTCGCCGGTGCTGCTGCATTCCTTGACTACGTGGCCGAGGGCGACGTCCAACTTCTCGTTTACTCAGCCTTCGGTCCGCTGCTCGACCAGCGCGGCGCGGAATGGATGCAGGCTGGCACGGAAGAGCCCGCTGGCCACGAAGGGGTCCTCCTCCATGAACCGCCTGGCATCGTGTTCTGATCTGGCGCGGAAGATGACGATGGCCGTCCTGGCTCCGCCCGGCGAGAATCACGCGACCCGTCTCTGTTGCCTCGCGGAGGCGCTCGTAGTGCGCGGTGGCGATACCCTCGTCGGCTTCGGTCCACGCCGATGGATCCGTAGCGAGCTCGGGTCGATCACCGGGGTGGAACTGATACAGGAACTCGGGCTCCACAGAATCGGTCATGCGGCCCAAGGCCTACGATCTCGGCACGGTCCTGAGGCCGGTACCGTATCGGAGTCCATGAGCAACGCACGACAAAACGAGGCGGTGAGCACGCTCCGGGCCACTGGTCTGGGCCGGGGCAGCCTCGAATGGGCTGAGATCGAAGCGATCGCCGAAGGTGCGGGTGATAGCGGCGGGCTGGCGCCGGCTGGTACCGCCGCAGCCGTTGCGGTGGCATCGATCCTCGAGCGCCTCGTCATCGATCCTGCTGCGACCCATTGTTCGGTGGTGAGCCGGGACGGTTCGTACTCGGCGTCGATCCCGCTCGACGAGCTGCGCGATGGCGGGTGGCTGGCCTATGCCCTCGACGGCGAGGTACTCACCGGCGATCTCGGCGGTCCACTCCGCCTCACCGTGAGCCAGGGCACCACGTTGTGCTGGAACGTCAAGGACGTGGGTGAGCTTCGCTTCACCGTCGGGAAGGAGCCGGACAGCGTTCCGGCGAACCCAACCCACTGACTGAAGATCTCGCGCGTGAGACTCAACCTCCGGGCTACCCGTACCCGGAGGTGGAACAGATCAAACACAGTGGCGGCGGGCGACATCTGGATCGTTGACCACCTGCGCAGCACAGGCACAGATCGCTCCCACGTGGAATCCTTCCTACACACGATCGGTTGCCGGAGCGAGCGCGGGATAGGCGGTCCGCCAAGAGGTGACCGACATGACGAGTTCAGGACGGTCGCGGGGGTGGTGGATTGCCGCGGCGGGGGTTCTCGTGCTCTACGCCGTGCTGGCCGCGCTCATTCGTATCGCACCAAACAACGTCGCTGACCGCGCCGTCGTCGACTGGGTGTCGGGCTGGGACCTCTCGCTTCTCGACGGCACTACGGAATGGATCTCGTGGTTCACCGATCTCCAGCCACGCCTTGTGGTCGGGGTCGTCGGCGTTGTCGCGATTGCCCTCACGGGCCACCATCGGCTCGCTGCGGCGACCGCGGTGGCGGCAGGGATAACGGCTATCCCGATTGACTCGCTCGACTTTCTCGGAGGCCTCGTCGCCGGCCGGATCCGTCCCAACGGCGCACCGTTCCTGGCATACCCAAGTGGGCACACCCTCGGAACCGTCATCCAGTACGGTTTCGGCATCTACCTCGCGTTCCGGCTTGGCCTGCACCGTTGGCTTCTCCTGCCGCTGGTGGCGCTCCTCGCCCTGCCCATCGTGCTCGTCGGACCGGTCAGGATTCTTCGGGAGGTGCATTGGACAACCGACATCGCTGGCGCCTACCTCCTCGGTGTCGCCTCGGTGATCGTTCTCGTGGTCGTCCTCGAGATTGGAGAGCGGTGGTTCGCCGAGCGAGGGCTGCTCAGAAACTCACTGCGACCGGCGTTGGCGCCATCCACAACCTCATCGCGCTGAGCCGAAACCGGTGCGCTAGCTGTATTGACCACCCACGTTGTTGACGGTGTGAAGGGTTGAGCCTCCCGGTGGCATGGTGGTGGTTGCGAAACGACCGCCAGCCACGAGGAGGCTCGTCATGCACCGTAACGCTCGACTCACGGTCTGGGCACGACTAGAGATCGTTCGACGTCGTCACGCAGGGTGGACCCTGGCTGAGATTGCCCGACAGTTGAACGTGTCACGAGCCACCGCATCGAAGTGGTGGCACCGGTTTCTGGCTGATCCCGACGGGGACTGGTTTGAGGATCGGTCGTCGCGGCCGCACAGCTGTCCACATCAGACCCCCGCCGAGGTGGAGGCAGCGATCCTCCGGCTGCGTCACCAAGAGAAGCTCGGTCCGGCCCGTATCGGCTACCGGCTAGATATGCCGGCTTCGACAGTGTGGAAGGTACTGCGCCGGCATCAGATCAACCGGCTGGTCTGGATGGATCGTCCCACCGGACGGATCGTCCGCCGCTACGAAAGGGACCAGCCCGGCGAGCTCATCCACATCGACACGAAAAAGGTGGCCAAGATCCCACCTGGGGGCGGCTGGTGGGCCTGGGGCAAACCCCACGGCAACACCTATAAGGCGAGGAAAGCCTCTGCAGGGTCCGAACATGTCCATGCCGCAGTCGATGACCACTCCCGGGTCGCCTACGCCGAGGTGCTCCCCGACACCCGAAAGGAAACCTGCGTCGAGTTCTGGGCTCGAGCCGCCGCCTGGTTCACCGATCACAACATCGAACCCCAAGCAGTGATGACCGACAACGCTGGTGCTTACCGCTCACAACTGTTCAACACCGCCCTCGGTCGCGTTGACCACCTCTACATCCGTCCCTACCAGCCCCAACAGAACGGCAAAGTCGAACGATTCAACCGCACCCTCACCGACGAGTGGGTCTACGCCCGCATCTACACCTCCAACCCCGAACGCACCAAAGCCCTGACACAATGGCTCCACACCTACAACCACCACCGACAACACACCGCCCTAGGAGGCGCCACCCCAATCGACCGCGTCAACAACCTCCCTGATCAATACAGCTAGCTCACCATCTCCGCTGGAAGCTTTAGAGGCTCCGCGAATAGGGATGGTGCGCTATTTGGGGAACCGCTAGGCCGCGGCGGGGGACGAGGTTTCCTCTGGTGCCGGTTCGATGGCTCCGATCCCCTCGCGGAGCCGGCGCCACTTCGGGACGTCGGTGAGCACGGCGGCGATCTCGGCGGCGTTCAGGGTCTCCTTCTCCAGCAGCTCGGCGGCCATGGCGTCGAGGGCCGGGCGGTGAGCGCTGAGGATGGTTGCTGCCTCGCGTTGGGCGGCTGAGATGATGTCCCGGATCTCGTGGTCTACTGCGGTGGACGTCGCGTCTGAATGCGTGGCGGGGTATCCAAATCCCTGACCGAGGAACACCGGGTCGGCGCGGGTAAGACCGACGAAACCGATCCGCTCGCTCATCCCGTACCGCTCCACCATCTGTCGAGCGATCTCGGTGGCCTTCTCCAGGTCGTTGGCGGCCCCGGTTGTCGGATCTCCGAAGACCAGCTCCTCAGCGGCCCTGCCGCCGGACAGCATCGCCAGCTGGTTCCACAGCTGGCTGCGGTGCATGAGATGACGGTCCTCGGTGGGTAATGCCTGGGTGAAGCCGAGGGCCTGACCCCTGGGGATGATCGTCACCTTGTGGATCGGGTCCCCGCCGGGAAGGGACCACCCGACGAGGGCGTGTCCGGCCTCGTGATAGGCGATGACTCGCTGTTCGTCCTTGCTGAGCAGTGCGCTGCGGCGCTCCGGGCCTGCCATCACCTTGTCGACGGCCTCCTCAAGGTCGATATTGCTCACCGTTGTGCCGCCGCGTCGGGTGGCCAGCAGCGCTCCCTCGTTGAGGAGGTTGGCGAGGTCTGCCCCGGTGAACCCCGGAGTGCGGCGGGCAACGACGTCGAGGTCGACGTCCAGAGCGAGGGGCTTCCCCTTTGCGTGGACGCGCAGAATCTTTGCCCGGCTCCCCAGGTCGGGGAGCCCGACGATCACCTGGCGGTCGAAACGTCCTGGCCTGAGCAACGCGGGGTCGAGCACGTCGGGGCGGTTCGTGGCCGCGATCAAGACGACCCCGGTTTCGCTATCGAACCCGTCCATCTCGACGAGCAACTGGTTCAGTGTCTGCTCGCGTTCGTCGTTGCCACCACCGAGGCCAATGCCGCGATGGCGGCCGACGGCGTCGATCTCGTCGATGAACACGATGGCGGGTCCTGCGGCCTTGGCTTGAGCGAACAGGTCGCGTACCCGGCTGGCGCCGACACCGACGAACATTTCGACGAAGTCCGATCCGGAGATGGAGAAGAAGGGCACGCCCGCTTCACCGGCGACGGCGCGAGCGAGGAGGGTCTTGCCCGTGCCCGGGGGGCCGGCGAGGAGTACGCCCTTTGGGACCTTGGCTCCCATGGCGGTGTACTTGCCGGGTGATTCAAGGAAGTCCCTGATCTCGTCCAGTTCCTCGACCGCTTCATCGAGGCCGGCGACATCGTCAAAGGTGACGTGCGGCTGGTCTGCAGAGAATCGTTTGGCTTTGGCGCGCCCGATGCTCAGCAGGGTGCTGCCAGAGCGC
>JACZST010000126.1 GCA_022574065.1 Acidobacteriota bacterium | reverse complement strand
CAAACAACCGTTCCATAGGAATAGAAATCGCCAACATCGGCGCGTATACGACCGACAAGGCGGGTGTACTCAATCGCTGGTACGACGCTGATGCGACAACCGGGGCCCGTCTTGTTCTCAATGACACACAGCAGGCATCGATCCGAAGTCCGTCCAAGCACTTGTTCTCGGCAAATGAAGATCCGATCATCGGGAACGTACAGGGAACGATGTTGATTCAGTATGACTTCACGCCCCAGCAGTATGAGTCACTCAGTCGTCTTGTCGCCGCGCTTTGCGATGAACTGCCGCTTATCAACTGCGACTATCCGCGCGATGAAAATGGTGAACTGATCGATCACAAACTGCCCGATGCGATGCTCGAAGCGTACCAGGGGCTGATCGGGCACTTTCATATTCAAACAAACAAGGTCGATCCGGGGCCTGCGTTCCAATGGGATCTGGTGGTTGATCGTGCCCGTTCGTATATGAATAGCGGTCGCTAACGACCACATTTGCGCGCGAACAGTGCTTGCTGTTCCACGTGGAACACGCCCCTCCCTTCCTTCCTCCCGCCCCGCCACCTACGGCGTGTCGTCAAACACGTCTCGAACAACGATGGATTTGAACTTGGGTCTCCATTCCTGCACCACGGCGATGTGTGCGGGATGATCAACATACGCGGCGTAGTCTTCAAGAGAGTTGAACCCGACGAAGAAGCCAACACCGTCTACGTGCTGGCTCGGCCTGTACTTCGCAGCCACTTGCTTCGTGCGCTTGGCTTGCAGGTGCAACTCGCCCACGATCAGATCAACCTCACTGTGCAGCCCAAGCGCCCGACCGTCCGACCCGTAGGCGCGACGAGCGTACAGCCCGGCGTCCTTGGCTTGGGTCAGCACCGTGGCGGGGTTGTACACGACCCGCATCGCCGCGCCGGAGACGTTCGATTCGTAGCGAACCGCGCCCTTCTCGTCCTTGGTGTCGAAGACGAAGGTGTTGATCACCGAGTTCTCAGCCATCGTCAGCAGCGAAGCGAAGCGCCCGCCGTCACCGGCGGCAGCAGGGCTGATGCGCATGCCCTTCACGAGGAACGGCTCGAGGACCGCTTCGAGCGACCGGGCGCCGGCGGCGAGAGGGACCTCGACGCTGCTGTAACCCGGTCGGCTGATCGTGACCAGGCCGGGTTGGGCCGACGCCAGCTCGAACGCCCCATCGCCGTCGGTCACCGCAGACCGCTCCCCGCTGTGCACCAAGGCACCGGGGACACCCTTTCCGTCGGGGTCGGTGACCAGGCCGTGGACGATGATCGGGCTCAGAGCCACCCGCGTCGAATCCCCCGCCGCTGAGTCAATCGTCATGATGGCGCGGTGAAACCCCACCGCAGTCGCCTCGATCTCAGCAGGCAGCCGGATGGACAGCTCCACGGTCCCGTCCGGTCCGGTGATGTGCTCGCTGCCTCCAGCAAGCACAACGGCGCCTTCCAGCGGGATGTCGTTGCCGACGACTGAAACCACCACAGTCTCGGTCCCGTTGAGAAACTGGTACCCGAACAACGCGGCGGCCGCGAACAGCAAGATGGTGGCCAGACTTCTGGCGAGGCGAAATACGCGCGATGTCTCGCCCTGCGGGTTTGTGGACCTGCGGAACGGGCGCCAGCGTTTGGTCCGTCGCATCGATGGGATTCTACGATCAACCTTGCCTTCTCGACACCCCAACGCTCCGGTACACTTGCCGCCTGTCGAGGAGCGTGATGACCGAGAGGCATGATGAAGGCAACGTACGAGCCGCAAGCGGTCGAAGCGCGCTGGTACTCCGTTTGGGAGGACGCCGGCACCTTCAGGCCTGAGACCAACCCGGACGGTCGGCCGTTCTCCATCGTCATACCGCCTCCCAACGTCACCGGCAGCCTGCACATGGGCCACGCCCTCGACCTCTCGATCCAGGACGCCATCATCCGGCGCAAGAGGATGCAGGGGTATGCCGCGTTGTGGATCCCTGGGACTGACCATGCCGGCATCGCGACTCAGAACGTGGTCGAGCGCGAGCTGGCCAACGAGGGCATGACGAGGGACGACCTCGGTCGAGAAGCCTTCGTCGAAAGGGTGTGGGCGTGGAAACGGTCCTCAGGGAACCGCATCACCGAGCAGATGCGAACCATGGGCTTCTCGCCAGACTGGACTCGCGAGCGGTTCACGATGGACGAAGGCCTATCCACCGCCGTGCGCAAGGTGTTCGTCGAGCTGTATCACGAGGGCCTGATCTATCGACGGAACCGCATCATCAACTGGTGTCCGCGGTGTCACACCGCGATCTCGGACATCGAGGTCGAACATGAGGACGAGGTCGGCGAACTCACCTACATCAAATACCCCTTCCTCGAAGGGGACGGCTACCTGACCGTCGCCACCACCCGGCCGGAGACGATGCTCGGCGATACCGGGGTGGCGGTCCATCCCGACGACGAGCGGTATCGCGACGCGATCGGGAGGACGATCCTGCTCCCGCTCCTCGACCGCGAGATCCCGGTCGTCGCCGACGAGGCCGTCGACATGGACTTCGGCACCGGCGTGATCAAGATCACCCCGGCTCACGACGCGCTCGACTTCGAGATCGGGCAGCGTCACGGCCTCGAGGCGCTGAAGGTGATCGATACCGAAGCCAAGATCACCGCTGTCGGAGGCCCGTTCTTGGGCCAGGACCGGTTCGAAGCACGAGAAGCGGTTCGGCACGAGCTGAAGGCGCGCGGCTATTTGGAGAAGGTCGAGGATCATCACCACTCCGTTGGCCATTGCTCGCGTTGTGGCACGGTGGTCGAGCCCCTGCTGTCTATGCAATGGTTCGTGAAGGTGACCCCGCTGGTGATTCCGGCGATGGCGGCCGTCACCGAGGAGCGGACCAGGTTCGTGCCGAAGCGATGGGAGAACAACTACCTCCGTTGGATGGAAAACCTCCGCGACTGGACTATCAGCAGGCAACTGTGGTGGGGACACCAGATCCCGGCGTGGTACTGCGACGACTGCGGCGAGGTCGTCGTTTCGATGGAGGATCCGACCGAGTGTCCCCAATGCGGTTCGCACGAGCTGCGCAGGGACGAAGACGTGCTCGACACCTGGTTCTCCTCTCAGCTATGGCCGTTCTCGACGATGGGGTGGCCCGAGGAGACCGACGATCTGGCTACCTATTACCCGACGGACGTACTCGTCACCGGTTTCGATATCATCACCTTCTGGGTGTCGCGCATGCTGATGATCGGTATTCATTTCACCGGAACCGAGCCATTCGCCGACATCGTCATCCACGGGCTGATCCGCACCGGCGATGGCCGGAAAATGTCAAAATCCTTCGGAAACGCAGTTGATCCGCTCGAGCTGGTCGACCAGTACGGAGTTGATCCGCTTCGCCTGGCGTTGCTGAACGGAGCCGCTCCCGGCCACGACATCCCCTTCGATGAGCAGTGGGTTGATGGGACTCGGCGCTTTGGCAACAAGTTGTGGAACGCGCTTCGGTTTGCCGTGGACCATGTAGGGATCACCGGGGTGCCGATCACCGGGAACTATCCAACGGATCCGGGTCCCGAGGACGCCTGGATCCTGAGCAGGTTGGCAGAGGTCACCACCGAGATCGACCGCCTGTTCGACGAGTACCGCCTTTCCGACGCTTACTCCCTGTTGTACAACTTCGCCTGGGCCGAAGTCTTCGACTGGTACCTGGAGCTTGCCAAGACACCGCTCCGTGATGAGGAACGAGGCGAGCAGACCAAAGCGGCACTCGGCGTCGTGTTGCGCGATCTGCTCAAGCTGTTCCATCCCGCAATTCCCTTCCTGACCGAGGAGCTATGGAGCGAGCTCGGCGATGGCAGCCTGCTCATCAACGGCGCCTGGCCGGAGCCCCTTAGCATCGAGGCGCCACCCACGATGGGAATCCTCCAGGATCTCATCGCCGGGCTGCGGAGGTTCCGTTCCGAGCACCGGATCTCCCCGAAGGTGAAATTTGAGGTCATCCTGCATGACCCCGACGGTGTAGGTGCAGATTGGTGGCTCGACCACCTGACAAGCCTCGCCGGCGTTGCGATCGTTGACGGTGAGCCAAGCGCTGAGGTCGCGACGAGTCGGGTGGTTGCGGGGCCGGTGCAGGCGTTCATCCCCCTCGAAGGACTGGTCGATCTCGATCATGAGCGATCTCGTCTGGCCAAGGCAGTCACCGAGACCGCCGCCGAGTTCGATCGCTCGCAGGCGAAGCTGGGTAATCCCGAGTTCCGTGAGCGCGCCCCGGCAGACGTGGTCACTTCCGAGGAGACCAAAGCCGACGAGGCGAGAGCCCGCCTCGACAAGCTCGAAGCCCAGCTCGCAGAGCTCGGTTGACCTCATGAGCGACGTTCCTACGATCGTTACCCGGGACGAGGCGGTCGCTTTCCTCGACGCCAGGATTGGGCACGGCATGAAGCCGGGCCTGGAACGTATCATCGGTCTGCTCGACCTCATGGGCGACCCACAGCTGGTGTTTTCGATCATCCACGTCGCAGGAACCAACGGCAAGACGACGGTGACCCGACTCGTCGGGGACATCCTCGGTGCTCACGGGTATCGAACGGGGACGTTCACCTCACCACACCTCCATCGAGTCGAAGAGCGCATATCCATCGACGGTAAACCGTTGACCGGCGAGGCGTTTGCCGCCGCGGTGGCTGACATTTCCTGGTTTGTGGAGGAATACGAGCGTCGGAGCGGTTCCGGCGTGACCTACTTCGAGCTCACGGCGGCGCTCGCAGTTTCTACTTTTGCCGCTTCCGCCATCGACGTTGCGGTGGTGGAGGTCGGGCTCGGGGGACGTCTGGATGCGACCAACGCCGTTGTCTCGGATGTGGCGGTCGTCACCGGGATCGCGATGGATCACGTCGAGTACCTCGGCGCCACGATCGCCGAGATCGCAGCCGAGAAGGCGGCGATCATCGACAATGACGGAACGGTCGTCACCGGTCCGTTGCCGCCGGCCGCCGAGGGAGCGGTCACCGCCCGAGTTGCTGAGACCAAGGCGCGGTGGTTTCGATCAGGGGATGACTTCGTTGTGTCAGCGGAAACGGTCGCAGTCGGAGGCTGGGTAGTCGATATCGAGGGTGTTTATGCCCCATACGCGGACCTGTACCTGCCGGTGCACGGCCGTCACCAGGTCACCAATCTGGCTACGGCGATCGCGGCCTCTGAAGTATTCCTCGACCACGCCCTCGATGAGGACGCGCTGCGAACGGCAGTGTCGGCGACCGTCCAGCCCGGCCGCATCGAGGTGGTCGGTCGTAGGCCGCTCGTCATCGTCGACGGAGCCCACAATCAGCAAGGGGTTGAGGGGCTCGCCGAGGCCCTGGTGTCGGAGTTTCCCGAGGAGGCCTATCAGCTGGTCGTGGGGCTCCGTGGCTCTCGCTCTGCGGCCGAGATCCTCGTCCCGTTGCAGGGGCAGATCGCTCACGTGTGGGCGTGCGCGCCCAATGATCCGGCTGCCCAGGACCCGGCGTCGGTCGCCGTCGAGGCGGTCTCCGTGCTCGGCGGTGAGGCCACGGTGATCGCTGCGGTTCCCGATGCTTTGGCCGCGGCGATCGAGGCCGCGGGATCGAAGGGAGCGGTTGTGGTGACCGGCTCGCTATATGTGGCGGGAGAGGCCCGCGCCGCCGTCGTCGGCACCGAGTACGTGCCATCAGGGGTGCACGTCAGGTACGAAGCGCAGGTCGACCTGAGATACGAGTAGCGAGTTACCAGTTCACAGTTCGTTCGCTACTGCTCGCTAAAAGTTCCCAGTTCCCAGTTCGCTCGCTACCGCTCGCTTCCAGTTCCCAGCAAGAACCTGACACTGGGAACTGGGCCTCCGGGTTCCGGCCACCAGCCACCGGCCACCGGCTACAGGCCGATAGAGGATCTGGGAACTTGCGTCTTGCGACTTGGTA
>JACZST010000125.1 GCA_022574065.1 Acidobacteriota bacterium | reverse complement strand
GCTTAGGGGCGCGAGGACATCGACCCGTTGTGGATCGTGAATGATGGAGTCGATTCCACAGAATCACCCGCTTCGGCGGCTCTTTGCCGGGCTGATCGAACACTCCTTCTGCTCGGAGGTGGGTATGTGCGATCCCGCACTCACCGGCTACCTCGCCGATCTGTTGGTGAGCTTCACGCACGTCGATCGACTTAACGCCGTCCGAAACGCGCAGGGAAAGCGCTTGGATCAGATCGCCGCGACGCTGGCGACGCTATCGGCCGAGCATCCTATGAATCCCCTCGAGCGCGATCGCACGATGTACCGACAAATCGGTGACTACACGATGTTTTGGGCAGGTGTCTACCCGGAGCAACTCCGACGGGCTAGCCGCGACCCATCGGATGTGTTGCTCAACTACGTATCGCAGGGCAAGCGTTCCTACGCAATCGTTTCCGAACTGGTCCGGGATGAGGACGTACCACCACCGTCACTGTTCCGCCATCTCAGCGATCCGGCGGAATATTCGACGATTGCTATCCAGCGAGAAGTCCTGAGACGTGAGAACCGAAGCCGCCTGGTTATAAGCAGTGTTATCGAGCAGGATCGCGCCGAGCACCAGGGTGACCACATCGATTGCCTCGCGGACGAACCCGCGCGCCCATCCGCGGATCACCAGCAACGCAAGAACCGCGACCGCAATGAGATCAACCACGTTCAGGAATCAGTCGTTTTCATCAGCATCGGCGTCCCCGTCAGGTTCGGTGACCTCGTCGGAGTCGACCGGGATCGCCTCCATCTCGCGGGTTCGGAACCGCAGCGCCCCAGAAGGGGGCGGGGGTTCGGCGATGATGGCCTGGCCCGCCTCCTCCCACGTCTGACCGAGTAGGCGGGTGCGCCACAGATGACCCCCGACCACCTTGACGCTTGCCGCCAGCGGCACCGCGATGATGATCCCCCAGAAGCCTGCGACGGCGCCGGCGAGCACTAGCACCGACAGGGTTACCGCAGGATGGAGCCGAACCGTAGCTCGCAGAACGAGCGGGCTGACAAAGTTGTTGTCGATCTGTTGAACGACGATGGCGACAACGGCCGCCCAGAACGCCGTCCTGAGATCGGTGGTGGCGAGGGCGACGATCACGCCGAGGATGCCTCCGACCCACGGGCCGAGGAAGGGCACGATGTTGAGAACCCCGCCGACCAGTCCGATCAGGAGCCAGAAGGGCAGGTCGATGACGCCATAGCCGATGCTGAGCATGAGGCCGACGAGGATGGCGACAAGCAGTTGACCCCTGAGGAAGCCGCCGACGGCGGTATTGAGTTGACGTCCGACGAAGGCCGCTTCCGCCCGGTGCGATCCAGGTACCAGCTCGAGAAGCCGTCCCTGCTGCTTGGGGAGGTCGAGCAGGAAGTAGAAGGCGAGCACGGGCCCGAGCAGAAAGATGAGGATGAACTCGAAGATGCCCGAAGTGAATGACCCGACGCGATCGAGGATGAGCGACACGATGGTGTCCTGGTTCTCCGGGTCGTTGAGGAATTCGACGATGCGGTCGTAATCCCAGATGCTGACATCGATATTGAAGCGCTCTGCGATGGTGATCGTCTGCTCGGTGAGGTCGTTGTACAGATCAGGGAAGTCGCTGGCGAACATCTCGCCTTGCTCGACGATGCTCGGTATGACGAGGGCGACGGCCGCTACCAGGGCAGCGATGATGATGAGAAAACCGAGGGTGGTCCCGAGGATGCGGTGGATTCGCATTCGCTCCAGCATCGAGACGAACGGGTTGAGGATGAAGACAACGACCATCGCGAGGAACAAAGGCGCCAGGATGATCCTCGCCTCGATGATCAGAAACGCCACCACCCCGATCAGGGCGATGATGCCGAGTGCCGACCAGGAGAATTGGCCGATGCGGCGCAGCACTGCTGTCTCCGAATCCGCGGTCGCGTCGACGTCGCCGTGGGTGCTCACGTCTTCGGTGCGCTGCCCACCCGGTCGGCGATCTGGTCGAGCCGCTGGCGTCGCATCCGCCGGAGGCGCAGAATGGTGAGCGGGTCATGGTCGAACGCGCCCTCTTCGTCGATGATCCGGCGGAGCACCTGGTAGTACCGGGTCGCGCTCATCTCGAGGTACTCACGGATCGCCTGGTCCTTTGGGCCCGGGAAGAGCCACCACGAACCTTCGAAGTCGAGGACCTGCCTATCTCGCTTGGACACCATGCGGGCAGGCTATCGGCGGGGTGTGACAGAGATGCGGATTTCGCGGCCTGAGCCGCGCGCCCGCAGGTCCGCGGATCTAGCGTCCTACGGTCTTAGCGGCCCAGCCAGCTCCCCAGGTCTACCTCAACAAACCAGCAGCGGTCGAGGCCGTCATCGAGGATGCCCGGGCGCACTCGCTACCAGCTACCGGGCTATCAGTCCAGGTCCGATGCCAAGACTGCGTCCAGAGTGTCGGCGAAGTCCGGGTCGTGCTCTGGGCGGTAGGCGCGGTCCAGAGTCCGGCCGGTGAGGAGCCGGGCTGCCGTGGCCAACTCCATCGCAAGATCGCCACCCGTTCCCGCGGCGTCGAGGAGCAGAGCAACCTGATGGGCGGCAACGAGGCGCTCCAACTGGTCACGACCGTGCAAGGCCCCGTGCCTTGGATCCTCGACGCAGCGGCGGATTTCGGTGGAGATGTCTTCGAACGCCGCGAGGCCAGGTCGAGATGCGGGTCGTACGGGTCGGGCGGCACCGAATCACGCCACGATGCAAAGGCCAGGCGGGCGTTGGAGTACGCCTCGGTCATGGGGCCATTATCGCAGCGCTCTCTCGGGTTAGGTGAAGGCTCCCCGAAGGGACTCGCAGATTGGCTCGAGTGAGTCGTACCGCACCTGGTCACAGGCGACCGCCACCGTTCTGGACAGGAAGAACAGACCGACCACGGCCATCACGAACCAGACCAAAGCAAAGAGCAGCTCCCAGACCGGATTTCTCGATCCAGACTCGACCACCGCAAGGTGCGGCCTCTTTGGATCAATCCGAACGGGGATCTTCAGCCCTCCGCGGCCCTCCCACCAATGTTCCGGAACCGTAAACTCCCCCTGGTACTGCGCCTGCCCCCACAGCCACTGCCCGGTTACCAAGAATCCCGAGCCAGCATCACCCCGGTTGCCGGAAAGCGTCCGACGGCTCAACACTTCGGCATCCACCGTGACACCTCGCCGCCGCATCCGCCTCGATTGCAATCCCAGTCGGACCCGGCCAACGGCGCCAGAGAGCCCGCCGAGGAGAAACGTCAATCCGAGGAACAAACCGACCAGAAGAACCAGCATCTGGAATATATCGGCCAAACAGAGTTCATGGGTGAGAAGCCCACCGAGGACATGACGTGGCTGTTTTCGAGTGAGCCTTGTGACTAGTCACCTGGTGGCGAGGCACCTACGACAGCGTAATTCGCACGAAAGATGCCTTGTGGGAAGCATGTTTGAGGCGGAGCCGAGGGAAATGCTGCCCACCGAGCACACGCATCCGGTGCGGGTGCCTACAGATCGAGACCCCTGGCCAGGAAGGCAGCCATCTGCCCACGGGTGACGTAGTCGTTCGGACAGAACCGATCATTCGCCGGGGGGTTGCATCCCATGGTGATCCCGGCAGCCGCCATCATCTCTATCTCGGCCTCGTGGACCGAGCCCTCATCGTCGACGAAATCGACCGAACCTCTATCGCTCAATCCGAGCGCCCTAGCCAGGAAGGCAGCCATCTGCCCGCGGGTCACGCGTTGGTCCGGACAGAACCGATCGTTGGTCGGCGGATTACACCCCTTGGTGATCCCGGCCGCCGCCATCCTCTCGATGTCGGCCTCAAAGGGTGAGTTGTCGTCATCGGTGAAATCGATCGAGCCCCGGTCGCTCAGATTGAGGGCTCTCGTCAGGAACGCCGCCATCTGCCCGCGGGTCACGTGATCGTACAAACAGAAACGATCGCTGGTCGGCGGATTGCAGCCCGTGGTGATCCCGGCTGCGGCAATCTTTTCGATGTCGGCCTCGAACATCGAGCCGTCGTCGTCACAGAACGTGCCGTCGCATTCCGGCGAGTAGCCATTGGCGTCGAAGAAGATCTCGGTCACCCACCAGCCCTTGCTGTTGTCTACGTAGGCGCCGAGGGCGACGTAGCGCCAGTTCGACTTGAGGATGTTGGCCTTGTGGCCCGACGACCCTATGAACATGGTGTGGATCTTCGAGCAGTCGGGCAGGCCGGCATCCGACCACCAAGCGATGTTCTCTCCGGCGGTGAAGGCGCCGTCGGGGAGGATTGCATATCGTTCCGACGTGGTCGTATGGCGGAACGTGTTGTACGCCATCCACCTCGACCAGGCCCTGGTGTCCCCGGTGGTATCGCTTGCCATGATGAGACGTCGCGCCCCGACGGCCGCTCGGGCGTCGTTGATCTTCTCCAGCAGGCAGGACTCGAACTCGGCTGGGGTGACCGTCGCCGTTCCGGCGACAGCGGAGGGGGGTGCGGGAGCGAAGGAAAGCAGGGCTGCGAGAGCAACGACCACAGAGAGTGGTCGCATCAAGCCGCGTTTGGATCTGGGTTTCCGTATCAAGGATTTCCTCACTCGCCAAGTGCCTGTATCGGCCGGCGGGAGCGATTTGTTGAATAGAGCGATTGGCTGCCCAGCCCTCACATCGGGAAAGCCCGGCCAAATGGCCGGGCTTCAGAGGGGGATTCAACCGTGTTAGGGCGATTACCGCAAGCGCTGGCAAGATCTCTGGGGTGAAGTCAGCGGTTTCTCGCCGAGACCGCAGCCGGCCTCACCGAGGAACTCTGACCGCACTCATGACCTATCGGCTCTGCCCAGTTGCCCTCTGAACCAGGATGGCGAGTGGGGCGATCGTCAGCGTCTTGCGCCTTTTGCGCCCGCGCCGCTGCCGCCCAGGAAGACCGAGGCACCAATCACGAACCCGAAGTCGTACCAACCGCCATTGTTGTGGACCTCGTAGATACCAACCGTGTCCGAGAACAGGGAGATGATGAATGTGATGGGCACGATGATCCCCTGCCACAAGCCGAGCCAGAAGCCCGCCACTTCGCCTTCAGACGACGGAACATCAGTGGCCGGATTCGCTCCAGCGGCGCAAGCCGTGAGGACAAGCATCAGGGCAGCAGCAAGCAGGACCCATCGCAGATGTTTGGTCATGTTCCTCCTTCGGATCTTGCCGACGCTACGGCACGATCTGTCCGACGTATAGGGCCACGAGGGTAGATTTCGGTTTCTTCACACCGGAACTTCGCGGGGAACCCACACGCGTCCAAGGCGGCTGTCCATCTGCCTCAAAGGGAGCGCATAGGTGCGGAGATGGGCCACAGGCGAGCGAAATGCGACCATCTGGCAGCTGAACCCCGGGCAGCGCCCAAGCGGAACCGGTCGGACTCTAAATCCGAAGTGTCTGGGTTCGAGTCCCACCGGACCCACTCCGCGGTATGCGACGGCCTCCTAGTCGATCGGGAGTTCCGCTTCAAGATTGGCTTGAGGGCTATCGAGGTGCGGACCGGCCCCGACATCACACCCGTTGTGGGCGGGTCTTGCACGTGGCCAGACCACACCGGTACCGTTTCGCCGAGCCCGCGACCACTATGAAGAAACCCGATGAAGGCGATTGTCTACCACGAGTACGGCTCACCTGACCTGCTCGAGCTCCAGGACGTTGACAAGCCGGTGGCCGGGGACGATGAGGTGCTGGTACGAGTTCATGCGACATCGGTGAATTCGTGGGACTGGGATCTCCTGACAGGAACGTTCCAGGGTCGCCTTGGGGGGTTTCGAAAACCGAAATACGAGATCCTAGGAGCTGATATCGCAGGGCGGGTCGAAGCGGCTGGAACCAACGCCAAGCAGTTTGAGCCGGGGGATGAGGTATTCGGGGACATATCCGGTTGTGGTTGGGGTGGCTTGGCCGAGTATGTATCCGTTCCCGAAAGTGTTTTGGCGCCGAAATCGGACGCTTTGA
>JACZST010000124.1 GCA_022574065.1 Acidobacteriota bacterium | reverse complement strand
TCGCCGAAGCGTTGCGATGACCACCTGAAATCACAGCACATATGCGCTAGGAGTCTGCTGAGCAAAGGGGGCTGGGGGTGTGCTGCCCGATGTTCAGGTCGTCGTTGCCGTGTCGGGCGTCCAATGATCATCCAGTGGCCTCTTTCGCCACCGAGTTGAGCTTCAGGGCTGCTGTCGGTGGGGCCGGTGGCCTGGTTTGGGACCGTCGGGGAGGCTACGGCGGAGCGATCGACCAGCCCGCCGAGTTCCAGGTGAGACCCAAGTTGATGAGTCGCCGTAGGTTGATGGTGGCGGCCCGGACGGAGAGGGCGATACGGTTGCGTTCGACGCCGCGGTAGCGGACGCGGCGGTGTCCGTTGGCGACGAGCCAGGCGATGGATCGTTCCACCATGGGGCGATGCTGCCGGTAAGCATCGATTCTGTTACGCCAGTCGGCGCGGGCTGCGGCGAGAAACTGGTCGTGTGCGGTGACCTTGAAGGTTTTCCCGCCGGCAGCGGCGGTGCAGCGGGACCGTACCGGGCACCCGTCGCAGCGTTTCCGGAACCTGGCGACCCCGGCGGCGTCGATGGTAAGGGTGTGGCCCTGGGGACAGGTGACGGTGCCGGCCTGGTAGTCAATGGTGAAGTCGTCGCGGGTGAACTGGTCGTCACCGAGTCTCCGATTGCGATGCAACGGCAAGGGTTTGATCACTGCGGTGTGGTTAGCGGCCTGCAGGTCGGCTCTTACCGGCCCGGATCCGTAGGCCGAGTCGCCGAGCACTTCAAGGCCGGGTTCCTCGTCGACCAGGAGCCCGACACCGACCGGGCCGTCGCCGGTGTTGGCGGGGGTGAGATCACATCCGGTGATGATCCCGGTCTCCGGCTCGACCGCCAGATGCGCTTTGTATCCGTCCCGATAGGCGGACGGGGACTTGTGCATGTGACGGGTCTCGGGATCAACCGTTGAGATCACCCGATCCTTAGAGACACGGCGAGCGACCCGCCAGGTGCCTTCCGTTTCGCCGGGTTCGACGTCCTGGCCCGCAACTAAGCCCAGCAGCCCCACCAGCCGGGTCTGCTCATCGTCGAGGTCGACACCGTCGAACGCGCCCAAAATAGCGACAGCGTCGTTGACCAGTCCGGTCACCAGCTCGTCGCGGGCCACCGGGTCGTCCCAGGCGCAGGACGGTTTGCTACCCGCCTCGTAGTCATGGGCCGACACCTCAACCGCCGCCGCCACCGGAAACGCACGGCGCATGCGGCGGATCACCGACACCAACTGGGTGACGGTGTCCTGGGTCGCCACCGCATCATCGAGCAACGTGGAGTCCAGCGCCCGGCGGGTCCGGCCCGTCAACACCCCCGTGTCGGTCACCACGGCACGCACCGCGTCGAAGATCCGCTCCGGGGCCTGAGAGACCCGCAGTCGGTTCCGCCACAACGTCAACACCGTGGGGTGGAACCCCTCGTCGGTCAACGCCACCCCAGCCGCCACCTTCCACTTCAAGTCGGTACGTAGCGCATCTATGGCGTCCCGGTCCGACAGGCCCTCCAAGGACTGGAGCACCATCACAGTGGCGACCACATCGGCCGGCACCGACGGGCGGCCCCGCGGCGACGGGAACAAATCAGCGAACATCGCATCGGGGAACAACCGCTGGCGATGCTCCGCCAAAAACGTGTACACCGAGCCGGCCGGGACCAGATGCCCCACCACGACACCGGCGTCTAACAACTCCAAATTCGGATCACTGGTGCCCTGCATACCCGCAGTCTCGCCAACCCGCCATCAAAACGCGAGCACCACCACCAGGATTAATCAGCAGACTCCTAGCCGGCCAGTTGGGTCTCGAGCTGTTCGGCGAGCACAGCGACACGGGCGGTGCAAGTGTCCTGATCGGCCGGAGGAACGAGTTCGATGACGCGCTTGGCAATACCCCGAAATGCCTCTGCTGCCGGACCGGCCTGGCCCTCGCCTACAACCGGGCGCCCTTCATCGCCGCCTGCCACCACGTTGGGATCCAGCGGCACCTGACCAAGCAGCGGCACGGCGAGGTCGATGGCGAGCTCTTCGCCACCACCGGAACCGAACAGCTCATAGCGGTCGCCGTCGTCGGTCGTGAACCACGACATGTTTTCGACGACCCCCACGATCGGCATGTGGGAGCGACGCGCCATGTCGGCGACGCGTGCCGCCACCTTCTGTGCGGCCTGCTGTGGAGTGGTCACGACCACCATCTCCGCCTGCGGCAGCATTCTCGACAGAGCCATCTGCACGTCTCCGGTGCCAGGCGGCATATCGATGATGAGGTATTGAAGCTGGTCGCTCCACGCCACATCGGTGAGGAACTGCTGGAGCGCCTTCGACAGCATCAGTCCTCGCCACATGAGCGCGGTGCCCTCGTCGTCGAGCAGCAGGCCGGTGCTCACCACGTCCAGGCCTGCGACATGCAGGGGAACGATCTTGCGGCTCTCGCCCGCGGCAAGCCGCTCGCCGGTCACCCCGAGCATGCGGGGAATCGAGAACCCCCAGATATCGGCGTCGAGCAGGCCGGTCGGGTAACCGAGCTCGGCGATCGCAAGCGCCAGGTTGACGCTCACCGAGGACTTTCCTACCCCGCCCTTGCCGCTCGACACCGCAAGCACCCTTGTTGTCGGGCTCACCATCGTCGGATCGGCGTGTTCGCGGGCCCGCAATCGGGCTCGTTCCATGAGCTTGGTGCGCTGCTCGTCGTTCATCACCCCGACCTGGACGGAAACCGACTCCACGCCGGCGAGGGCGGCCACCTTCCTGACAACGTCGACCTCGATCTGGTCCCTCATCGGACAGGACGCGATGGTGAGCGCGATCTCGACGACCACGTTGCCACCGTCGATGATGACGTCGCCGACCATCCCAAGCTCGACGACGTCTGCGCCGAGCTCAGGGTCGATCACGCCTCGCAGGGCAGCCTCGACATCGGCTCGATCCACCATGCGCGCGACTCTATCGGTGGTCAACTGGTATTCACCACACGCCGATAGTGGATATACTGCGTATCAATGAATCGCGAGGAGGCCAGATGACACTCGATGAGCGAACGAAAACGCCGGTCATGATGACCGCAGACGCCGCCGCCAAGGTGAGCGAGCTGATCGCCCAGGAAGAGGACCACGATCTGTTTCTCCGGCTCATGGCCGTACCCGGCGGTTGCGCCGGCTTCCGCTACGACATGCGATTCGATACCGCCATCGACTCAACCGACACGGTCACCGAGACCGGAGGAGTCAAGCTGGTCATCGACGCGGAAAGTGTCCCCCGCCTCATCGGAGCGACGATTGACTTCCGCGACGAGGGTATCAAGGGCGCTGGATTCGCCATTGAGAACCCGAACGAGACCGGGCACAGCTGCACCTGCGGAAAACGGTAAGCGGGTACTCGTAGGGTCCCCAGATGTGGCGCGCCACGCGTCGTTCGTAGCACCCTCTTGATTGTCGTCCCGTAGGCTGACTTTCCAGCCCACGGAGGTCGCATGCCAAAGCAGGTTCACGAAGTTCCGGGCGCGCCGCGCCCTATTGGCCCGTACAGCGTTGCCACCGAAGCCAACGGCTTCGTGTTCCTTTCCGGTCAGGTGGCGCTCGATCCGGAGAGCAACGAACCGGTCCATGGCGACGTTGAAGAGCAGACCCACCAGGTGATGCGCAACATCGGCCGGGTACTGGACGACCTCGGTCTCGGCTACGACGATATCGTCAAGACGACGATCTACCTCGACGACATCGGCGACTTCCCATCGGTCAACGGCGTCTACGAGGTGTACCTGAGCGAGTCGCGTCCGGCCCGTTCGACGGTGGAGGTGGCTGCGCTTCCCGGCGGATTCCTGGTCGAGATCGAGGTCATCGCGGCCAGATGAGCCAGTTCTTCGTCTCCCCCACTTTGTGGGAGAGACGAACCAGACGCCCACCCCCAAGGCCTCTGCCTGAGGGAGACAAGACTTGTGACTGAACTACCGTCCCCTTTGTAGTGATCTGAGGAGGTCCACCCATGAACCGCGACGCAATCTTCTCCGCACTCGGGCTCGAGGACACCAATCCCGGTGCCTTCGCCGGGAGCTGGGTGGACACCGGCGGCTCCGAGCTGCCCGTGGAGAACCCTTCGACCGGAGAGCAGATTGGCACCGTCACCCGCGCGACGAGCGACGACTACGAGCGCGTGGTCAGCTCCTCGGTCGACACCTTCGAGGAATGGCGGATGCTTCCCGCGCCCGAGCGCGGTCACTACATCCGCAAACTCGGGAATCTGCTGCGCGAATACAAGGAACCGCTCGGCGCCCTGGTGGCGCTCGAGATGGGCAAGATCAAGGCGGAGGGTGAAGGCGAAGTACAGGAGATGATCGACATCTGCGATTTCGCCGTCGGTCTGTCTCGTCAGCTCTACGGCCTCACCATCGCTTCGGAGCGCCCGGGGCACCGCATGTACGAGCAATGGCATCCGCTTGGTCCGGTCGGTGTCATCTCAGCGTTCAACTTCCCGGTCGCAGTGTGGGCGTGGAACGCGACTCTTGCCGCCGTGTGTGGTGACACCATCATCTGGAAGCCGTCTTCGAAGGTCCCGTTGGCGTCGATCGCAACCACCGCTTTGACCGCAAGGATCATGGAGGGATCCGGCTTCGAAGGCGTGTTCAACCTGGTCATCGGCTCCGGGTCCGAGATCGGAGACACGCTGATCAACGATCGCAGGGTCCCACTGATCTCGGCAACCGGCTCATGCAACATGGGCGAGAAGGTCGGCACGGCGGTTGCACAACGCCTCGGGCGTTCGCTGCTCGAGCTCGGCGGCAATAACGCGCTGATCGTCATGGAGGACTCCGATCCCGATCTGGCAACCAGGGCGGCGCTGTTCGCCGCCGTCGGCACCGCCGGCCAGAGATGCACATCGCTGCGACGGCTGATCGTCCAGCGCGGCATTTCCGACCTCATCGCCAAGCGTCTTGTCGACGCCTACGGGCAGGTGAAGATCGGCGATCCGCTCGACGACGACGTGCTGATGGGGCCGCTCGTGGATGACCGTGCCGTCGACGACTTTTCTGCTGCCGTTGCAATTGCCAAGGAACAAGGCGGCGAGCTGCTGTACGGGGGCGGCGTGCTCGACGGCCCTGGCCACTTCGTCGAACCGACGTTGATCAAGATGCCTGCAGATGCCCCGCTGCTTCAAATCGAGACATTCGCCCCCATCCTCTACCTGATCGACGTGGACACGGTGCAGGAGGCAATCGCGATGAACAACGGCGTCACCCAGGGGCTGTCGTCGGCGATCTTCACCGACTCGGTGCGCTCGGCGGAGACATTCCTGTCCGCTGCTGGATCCGACTGCGGTATCGCCAACGTCAACATCGGCACGTCAGGTGCCGAGATCGGCGGAGCCTTCGGCGGGGAGAAGGACACCGGCGGAGGGAGAGAGTCGGGCTCCGACGCCTGGAAGGCGTACATGCGCCGGCAGACGGTCACTATCAACTGGTCGGGAGATCTACCGCTCGCCCAGGGCATCGAATTCGGATGAGCTCGATCGACGAGCATGCAACCGCCGATGCGAGGCTCGGTCGGCTGTTCACCACCGTCGGGATCGCCGGCCTGGTAGCTGCCGCAATCCTGGCATTACTGGGGGTCGTCGCGGTGTGGTCGGTAGCGGGGGCGATGGACCGTTCGCTCACCGTCACCGCTACCGCGATCGCAGCCGCCGACGATACGGTGACGCTGGCCGCGCAGACCGTGGCCATCGTGTCGGACTCGTTCGACACTCTGGTTCCGGCGGCGAGCCTGGCCGCAGGTTCATTCACAGACGCGGCGAGCGTGATCGCCGACACCTCCACCGTCGTCACCCTCGATGTGCCAAACGCGTTGGACGCAGTGCTCGACGCTATGCCGCCGATCGAGAGGGTCGCCGGGATCATCGACACCACGCTGGGCGCCCTCAGCTTCTTCGGCGCCGACTATGACCCGGACGTCCCTTTCGCTGAGGCGGTGGCCGGGGTTGCTGCTGGAATC
>JACZST010000123.1 GCA_022574065.1 Acidobacteriota bacterium | reverse complement strand
TCTTGATCGTGGGCATCGGTTTGGACTTGTACCGAGCATCGGGCGCCTTGCCGCCTGCGATGTAGTATTTCTCCAGAATCCGCTCGGCGACACCGGGAACCGGGAGCGCCTCGAGGGCACGGCGCTGGCTCCCATCGAGGTCGCCGTCCCCGAGCCGGCGGTAGAGGGACGTGTCGACACCCGTGCCGGAAACGATGCCGAGATGTCCGGCGGACGCGACTGCGCTGGCGAGCTCGGGGCTGGATACTCCGACTCCCATTCCGCCCTGAATCAACATTGGCAGGTCGTTGGCCACGGTCGCAATGCTAGGCCGACGGACGCTGTTGTCGGTCTAGTTAGGAAAAAAAGGTGCTTGCAATTGCAAGCACCCCTTCCTGTCCTCTCCCACGAAGTGGGGGAGGCGCGAGCATGCGACAGCAAGCGAGCGGAGAGGGCCTCTGGGGGCTGGCAATCGCGTGACGAGCTCACGCCAAATGCACTCCCTCAAAACCCCCTCTGCGGATGAGGGTTCGTAGATCGAGACAATGTGGGTAGGCAGAAAGGACTCGATCTAAGAACCCTCATCGTCGCCCCACTCCTCCGCGTCTCCCCCGCTCCGCGGAGGAGACGACGGGTCACGCCTTCTCCAACGGTGCCCATGCCAGAAGCAGCCGTTTGTCTCCCTCGTCGAAGGTCACCACCGCCTCGGCCCGATCGCCGGTGCCAACCACCTCGCGGACAACACCGTCGCCCCAATGTGCATGGCGCACCCGATCTCCGCTGATGATGTCGGTGTCGGATACCGTTGGACGTGAGGCCGACGCCGCGGCGTGGACGGACTGTTCGGTTCGCTTCACCTTCCGGATCAGCGATTCCGGGATCTCGCCGAGGAAACGGCTCGGCCCGTTGTATTGGGACTGGCCCCACAGGTTCCTGTTCCAGGCCCTGGTGAGGAACAGCCGCTCCTCCGCCCTGGTGATCCCCACGTAGCACAGCCGACGCTCTTCCTCGAGCTGAGCAGGGTCACCGAGCGAGCGCATGTGGGGGAACACCCCATCCTCCATCCCGGTGAGGAACACGGCAGGGAACTCGAGGCCCTTTGCGTTGTGCAGCGTCATCAGCGTTGCCTTCTCGGTGTCCTCCATGCCATCGATGTCGGCGACCAGGCTGATGGATTCGAGAAACATCTGCAGCTTCGCAATCGGTTCCAGCCCTTCCCAATCGATGGGGCCGACCGATATCGGTCCCGACTCCTCGAACTCGGCGACGGCGGAGACCAGTTCCCTCAAGTTCTCCTCTCGCCCCATCGCCTCGATCGTTCGTTCCGCTCGGATCATGTCGAGGTATCCGGTCTCCTCGAGCACCGCCTCTGTGACCGCCCGTGGCCCGTCGCTGATCCGGTCGTGCAAGTGATCGAGGAGCGAGACGAACTCGGCGATACTGCGCTGGGCACGACCGGTCAGCCGCTCGTTGGCGCCCCCCTGTCGCAACGCTTCCATAAAACTGATGTTGGTCGCCTCGGCGAACCGGTCGACGTGAGCAACACTGGTGTTGCCGATCGCCCGCCTCGGAACGTTGATGATCCGCTTGATAGCGACCTGATCGTCGGGATTGACCACCGCCCGCAGATAGGCAACGGCGTCCTTGACCTCGCGACGGTCGTAATACCTCGGGCCGCCGACCACCTGATAGGGCAAGCCGTAGCGGACGAGTACCTCTTCGATGACCCGGCTCTGGGCGTTGGTCCTGTAGAAGACGGCGACATCGGACAACGCCATGCCGTCGCTCTCCAGGTCGCGCATCTGCTCGGCGACGAAGGCCGCCTCGTCCTGTTCATCCGCCGCCTCGAAAGCGACGATGGGCTCGCCGGCGCCTTCATCGGTCCACAGCCGCTTCGGTTTCCTGTCCTCGTTGTTGGCGATCACGGCGTTGGCGGCGTCGAGGATTGTTTGCGTCGAGCGATAGTTCTGCTCCAGCATCACGACGCGGGCGTCCTCGTAGTCCTTCTCGAAATCGAGGATGTTGCGCATATCGGCACCGCGGAAGGCGTACACCGACTGATCGGCATCACCGACGACGAACACGTTCCTGTGCTTGGCACCGAGAAGTTTCACCAGCGTGTATTGCGCATGGTTCGTGTCCTGGTACTCGTCGACCAGGATGTACTGAAACCGTTCCTGATAGTGGGCAAGGACGTCCGGGAAGGCCTGGAAGATCTCGACGGTGAGCATCAGGATGTCGTCGAAGTCGACGGCCGACGCTTCCACCATCCGCTGCTGGTAAAGGCGGTATACGTCTGCAACCTTCTCGTGGTAGAAACCTGAGTCACCCTGGGCATAAGTCTCGTAGTCGATGAGCTCGTTCTTGGCGTTGGATATGGCGGCCCTGATCGCTTTTGGCGGGAACCGTTTGGGGTCGAGATCGAGGTCCTTGACCGACATTGTCACCAGCCGGAGTGAGTCGGCATCGTCGTAGATCGAGAACGAGGATCGGTAGCCGAGCCGTGGCGCCTCCCTGCGAAGGATGCGGACGCAGGCGCTGTGGAACGTCGACACCCACATTCCGTCGGCGACGCTCCCGCCGACGAGGCGGGCCACCCGCTCGCGCATCTCGTTCGCCGCTTTGTTGGTGAAGGTGATGGCGAGGATGGCGTACGGCGAGACGCCGTGGTCACCGATGAGGTGGGCAATCCGATAGGTGAGAACTCGGGTCTTGCCGGAACCAGCACCGGCGACAACGAGCACCGGCCCATCGACGGCGGCTACCGCGTGGCGCTGCGCCGGGTTCAGCGATTCAAGAAGGTCGGAGTCGGGCATAAAGACCGAAGTGTACCGAGGTTCGGTCCCGGAACTACATGCGTGTGATTGGGTCGAGAGTCAGGAGTCGAGAGTCCAGAGCCAGAAGCAGCCGCCCGAGTCAGGACTCTGGACTCACGGCTCTGGACTTCTACGCCGTTTGTTCCGCTTCTCGGCGCTCCGCTATCAGCTCGTGGAGCTTCTCGGCCAGGCCACCCTCGCGGAAGTCCGACTTGTCGAAGAAGGCATCGACGCCGGCCTGCTTGGCCCGCTCCACGTCCGCCTCGTCCGCGACGCCGGACAGCATCACGATCGGTGTGTTGGCGTGTCGCTGCCGGACCATGTGGACCAGGGCGACACCGTCGGCTCGCGGCATCGAGAAATCGACGACCAGCGCATCGAACGATTCGCTCTGCAACGACCCGAGGGCGTCAGCAACGCTGCCGGCGACCGAGGTCATGAATCCCGAGGTCGCCAGTGCGGACGAGACCACCTGCTGCACGCCGAGCGAGTCGTCAACGATGAGCACCCTCGGCGAGGAGAACGATGGGCCATCTGCGGCGAGCCGGCGCTGCCGCTCGACCAGGCTGGAAGTGTCGACGACCAGAGCCACCTCGTCGCCACCGAGCAGGGCTGCGCCAATCACCGTCTCGGAGCCGGCAAGGAGCGCCCCGAGTTCCTTTGTTGCCACCTGGCGGGTTCCCAGCACCTGTTCGACGGCGAGCGCCACCTGACCGACGGCGCTCGAGACCACCACCACTTGGGTGGGTAGCCGGCTGGTCGTGAACCCCACGACATCGGAAAACGACCCGAAAGGAACCTCTTGCTCGTCCCAGCGGATAACCGTGGCGTCGTCCGTAACGGTGATCGCGGCCGCGCTCATCGGTATGACCTCCTCGACGGCAGCCGCCGGAATTCCCCAGGTGAACGGTCCCGAGACCACGAGCAACACACGCTGCATGGCGCGGTGCAGCGGGACCATGATCGTCACGGTCGTCCGTTTGTGGGGGACACTCTCCACCCTGAAGGTTCCGTTCAACGCCTCGACGGCGTCGCGAACCAGGCCCATCCCCATGCCGTCTCCTGCTAGTTCTCCCACTTCTTCCAGGGTCGAGAACCCGTCCTCGTACAGCAGGGCGCGCATCCGATCCGGTGCAAGCTCGGCGTCGCCATCGATCAGGCCGTCGGTGATCGCTTTGTCCCTGATGCGGTTCCAATCGATCCCGCGTCCATCGTCGGAGACGACCAGCTTGAGGCTGGTGTCTTCCTCGGTTGCAACTACGGAGATCACTCCGGTGCCGGTCTTTTCGACGCCGACGCGAGTAGCCGCGTCCTCGATGCCATGCACCACACCATTGACGACCAGCTGCCTCACCGCGTCGTCCAGCATGTCGAGCACCTGACGATCGATGAGGATGTCATCACCACGGATGTCCAGGCGCACCTCGTTGCCGGTCTTCTTCGCCAGGTAGCTCACGAGTTGGGGAAGGGTGCCGGTGATTTCGCTGAGTGGCACCGAGGCCAGCTGAAGACCTTCGGTTTCGAGAGATTCTGCGAACTCGGCGATCGGGTCGACGGCTTGTTCGATGGCGGCGACCCGCTCCGAGAAGAACGGATCTGCAGCGACATCGCTGCCGAGGTCGCCGAGCTGCACCTTCAGCGCGTCAACGTCCGTGCGCAGCGTCACCAGGTGGTTGACCAGGCCGTAGAGGCGTCCGGCGTTTACGTTGATGATCTCCTCGGCAGCCCAATCCTGCACCGAGGCGATCAGACCGCCGAGATCCGCCAGCGCTTCGTCAACCTCGCCCTCTCCGCGGGGGCTGGAATCGGGCTTCTCCGCCAGCGCAACCCCACCTTCTGGTGTCGGGAATTCGATCACCGAGGCAGTCTGCTCCTCGGAACCGGATTTGAGCGGAGGTGGTGGGGGAGGCTGCTCTGCCGTCGGTTCGGATGCTTCGGACCCAGGCTCTTGTCTAGACGCCTCGGGCTCCGCCTCGTCTTCAGCCGCCTCGGGCTCCGCCTCGTCTTCAGCCACCTCGGGCTCCGGCTCGTCTTTCTCCGACTCGTCTTCCTCTTCTTTCGAGGCATCGGGATCCCGCTCATCTTCGGCATCGTCTTCAGCAGATTCGTCGTCGTTCGACTCGTCTTGCTGCGACGCCTCCGGTGCAAGCTCCGCGGCCTCAGATTCTTCGCCGCCCACGTCGGGCTCGTCGTCGACGACTTCCAAGCCCTTCTCAACCGGGCTCGGGGCTGCGCTTGCTGGATGCGGCAACTCCTCTGGAAGATCCTCGCCCTCGAAATACTCGAGGACTGCGGCCATCGCCTCGTCGAGTTGAGATGGATCGGTCAGCGCACCGGGCAAAGAGTCGCTCAGGCCCTCGAGAATGCGGCCAAAGATCGGAAGCGGTGTGATATCACCGCGCTGGATCCAGCGCCAGATCATTTCCAGCATCTCGCCGGCGGTGGCGACATGGTCATACCCCATAACCCGGCCGGTTCCCTTGATCGTGTGTCCCTCGCGCAACAGCTCCCCGGCAATCTGCGGGGTCATGTCTCCGTTGCGCAGAGTTCGTGCTCCGTTCGCGAGAATCGCCGATCGCTCAGCGACCTCGCCCACGAACATTTCTTGCAACTCTGGGTCGTTGCTCCAAGTCACGCGCTCACCTCAGCCCGAGAAAATCGTGCCTGCATTCGGTATCGACGCAACGCGCATAGGTCTTAAGACCTATATGGGACCCGAGTAACTAGTGCGCTCGGGTAGTCGTTTGTCCCGCACGGTTTGCGCAGAAGCGGTGGTTTCAAGTCCAGAGTCAAGAGTCCAGAGTAAGACCCGTTTTGGCTCTCGACTCCAGACTCTCGACTCCTATTCACAAGTCCAGAGTCCAGAGCAGAACCCGTTCTGACGCTCGACTCTCGACTCCTGACTCTGGACTGCTATTCCCATTCGATGGTGGCGGGAGGCTTCGACGACACGTCGTAGGCCACGCGATTGATGCCTGGGACCTCGTTGATCACGCGTGACGAGATGGTGGCCAGTACCTCATATGGGAGCCTTGCCCAGTCGGCGGTCATGGCATCTTCCGAGGTCACTGCACGAATGATCAGCGGGTAGGCGTAGGTGCGCTCGTCCCCCTGCACACCGACCGTGCGTATGGCGAGGAGAACCCCGAAGGTCTGCCACAGCGACCGATACAGGCCCGCCCTCCGGATCTCCTCGAGCACGATGGCGTCTGCG
>JACZST010000122.1 GCA_022574065.1 Acidobacteriota bacterium | reverse complement strand
AGTCGTGAGACGCAAGTCGCAAGACAGGAAAGACCGAGGACCGAGGGCCGAAGACTCAGGACTCTGGACTCTGGACTCTGGACTCTGGACTCTGGACTCAGGACTCAGGACTCTGGACTCAGCCGCCGAATGGGAGGTTGGCGAAGATATCCTGGCACGCTTCGAGTGCCTCCTCGAAGTCGGGCTCGGTTGGGTCGATCTCACCGAATGGGCCAACGCCACCCGCCAGATCGAAGTTGGAGAAGTCGGGGTCGGGGAGATCGAAGCCGTTGTCGCGCATGCACTCGGCGAACACGAGCAGGGTGTCCTGGATCTCGGTGAAGTCGAAGTTCACCCCGCCTGGGGCGAAGGAGAGCCCTTCGAGTCTGTCGACGCAGACCTCAAAGGCTGCCTCCATGTCGTCCTGATCGAACTCGTCGAATTGCTCGAAGCCTCCGAAGTCGATCGCGCCACCCTCGCCGACAACAGGGTCGGGGAATTCGACAACGCCGTTGTCGCGCATGCACTGCGAGAACTCGATGATCCGAGCCTCGTCGCCGGCCAGCGAGTCCTGGCTTTCGGTCGCCGAGGTCGTTGACGTGGAGTCGTCGAGGGTGGCGACCCGGTTGGCTTCAGAACCATCGCAAGCGGCGGCGATGATTGCAACGGCGGCGACGAGGAGGATTACTCGCTTGGACATGATGTCCAACGCTATGGCGGGTGCTCAGATAGTCGCATTTGACGATGGGTGCAACATGCGCGACTCGCGACTGTGGTGCGGGCGGAGGGATTTGAACCCCCACGGCCTTTCGGCCACCAGGTCCTAAACCTGGCGCGTCTGCCAATTCCGCCACGCCCGCGTGTCGCTGATTGTTGCAGAGGGACGTTCGGTAGGGTGAACACCATGGACTACGACATCAAGACAATCGAACGCGAGGACCTCAAGGCCAAGCTGGATCGCGGCGACGACTTCAAGCTGATCATGGCCATGCACGAGTGGGGGTTTCGCGTCGCCCACATCCCCGGCTCGCTGCACTACAACACGGTTGAGGACGCGAAGAACGATCTCGACCTCGATGACGAGATCGTCGTGTACTGCACCGACCCGGCCTGTGTCGCCAGCCAGTTCGCATACCAATGGCTGGTCGAGGCCGGCTACACCAACGTTCGCCGCTACGAGGGCGGTCTGTCGGATTGGGCCGCCGCCGGGTACCCGCTGGAGGGCGAGTCTGGGACCGATGCCGATGGAGGTTCGTTCTGGTTCGGGACGAAAGCAGAAAGTAGCTGACGCGACGAAACCACCAATCGAGGGGGCTCCGTTCCCATTCGAACACAGGATCGTGGGTCGCGCGGGAATCGAACCCGCAGCCTACGGATTAAGAATCCGTTGCTCTGCCTGGTTGAGCTAGCGACCCGCCTATGAGGATATCAGCCACGATTTCTAGCCGCTGGCGAGGTGATCGCGGACGACCTCGATCCAGGACATGAGCGTGTTCCAAGGGTCCGCGCTGTTGAGGGCTCGAACCCTGCAGATGCCGTGCTCGAGATGATTTTTCCTATGCCCGGTCCCCTTGGGCTTGATGAATGTCTTGGTGAATCGCGCGCTACGTAAACCGGTTGCTTCCGTCCAGTAGGCGCGAGCCGACTGCTCATCGTTACCTTCATGCAGGTGTATCGAGAGGACGAATCGAGCCTCCGGCAATAGGTAACGGCGCACCCAGGTGACGAAGGCCCGCAACTCCGCCGGGTCGGCGTTTGACAATGCGAGATCGTTGCGAGTCTTCGATCCCTCGGCCCAATACAGGACCACTCCGCCGACGAACAGGGGATCGTCAAGATGGGCCTCGGCGAACCGTCGCGCCTCCTCACGAATCCGCTCGACCTCCTCGCGTCTACGCCACTGGGTGTCAACTGGGATGCCCATCCTTGAGTCAGGTCCAGTCCTCGCCCTGATTGCCTTGATCTGATCTTGGGTCAGATCGATCTCCCGGCACCAGTAGGACAACGTTCCCTTCGGAACCGGGATCAGCTCACGGATCTCTCCGTAGGTCAGGCCGAGGCGGCGCAGGTCTTTGCCAAGCTCGGACCGCTCCCACCGGTGAAGCTCATCCCACTCAGCAGCACGTTTGACCAAGGAAGAAGAAACCTGCGGTCTCATTGGTGCAACGTATCAGCCGAGTGTGACGAGAATTCTGCGACAATACGGGCACGGGCTGTGGCGCAGCTTGGCAGCGCGCGGCGTTTGGGACGCCGAGGTCGCCGGTTCAAATCCGGCCAGCCCGACGCAGAGGCTCCGCAAAATGGTGCGCGATCTGGTCTCTGTTGGGGTGGCCAATTACGGAGCCGTGGCCCGAACGGGCCGCCGCGAAGCCGCAAGAGAGGGAAAATGGTTCCACTTCGGTCGAGACGACCTGTCACCTATCGGCGCGCCCTCTTATGACACGACAGTCCTTTCTCCTCGACGATCGATTGACCACCTACATCGCCGACCACACCAACGCGCCCGATCAGCTCGAGCTGGCCCTCATCGCGGAAACCGCTGAGCTCCCCGAGGCCATGATGCAGATCGGCCCGGAGCAAGCGGAGTTCCTTCGCTTTCTGGTGCGGATCTCGGGGGCGCACGCCATCCTCGAAATTGGTTCCTTCACCGGGTATTCGGCGTTGGCGATGGCATCCGCCTTGCCGGAAGGCGGAACCGTCGTCGCCCTCGACGCCAGCGAGGAGTGGACGAACATCGCCCGTCGCTATTGGGAAAAGGCGGGCCTTTCCGACCGCATCGACCTGCGCATCGGCCCCGCCGCCGAGACCCTGGCCGCCATGCCGGAGGAACCGACGTTCGATCTTGCCTTTATCGATGCCGACAAGACCGGATATCCCGAGTACCTCTCCCTCGTCGTCCCGCGCATGAAGAGCGGAGGGATCGTGGTGGCGGACAACACGCTACGTTCGGGCAAGGTGGCCGATCCAAGCGACACCTCGGAATCTATCGAGGCTGTGCGCCGATTCAACAGAGCGGCCTCGGATGACGATCGGCTCGATACCCAGTTGCTCCCGCTCTTCGACGGGTTGACCATCGCCGTCAAGCGCTGAGATTCAAGGCAGCGGCCGGGTAACCTACCGGTCCGTTCGCGGGTGTAACTCAATGGCAGAGTTCCAGCCTTCCAAGCTGGCTATGCGGGTTCGATCCCCGTCACCCGCTCGTACGGCTTCACTGCTTTGCCCCCGTAGCTCAACTGGATAGAGCAGCGGACTTCTAAACCGATTCAGCCGGTTTCGGCCGGTTCTGCTGCTCCCCTGGCACTGTACGGGATTCGGGCGATTGTGCCTACAGGGCCTGTGATTCCGACCACCTCGATACCTCGCGGTGTCTCGCGCCGGTTCGCGTCATCTCCCTGGTCTCATGGACCAGGTATGGACCAAACGTGGCCCAAGGCTGGTCGCAAGGGTGGCCGTGGCCGCTCTGTTTCGGGTGCGCCCGGCGCCGGACCGCTCAAGAGAGGCACCACCAGCCGGGTCAGATATCGAGAAACGTCGGGGTGCGTACATCCCCGAGCGCCTGCTCCAACGCCTGTCGCGCCATGCCGGGTGCCAGCGCGTCGGCATCGTCCCACCACACAAGTAGCTCGTCGTTGTCCCTTTCGACGAGCGCGACGTTCATTCCGCGTGTCAGATACCAGAACTCGTTTGTGTATTCGTCGTGATAGACAAGGTTCACAGGCGTCGGAGTAGTCGCGCAGGGCACGCAGGAATATCTCGCGCTCTGCTCCTGAAGACGGAAATGGGATGGGCGCGGCGGGCGGGCTCATCGATACGCGTCCTTCCTCGGCCGTACAGTCAGCACGACGATGTCAGCGTCCTCGTCAATCTTATAGATGATTCGGTGCGACCGGCCGAGGCGTACTGACCACTTGCCCGCCAGCTTTCCTTTCAGCTTGGTTCCCCGTCTGGCCGGGTTCGAATCCAGTTCGGCGACGATGGCGTTCATCCGCGCCTGGAAATTCGGCGGAAGCGACTCCATGTCCTTGATGGCTCGATTTGTCCAGCGGATCACGAGCAGCTCGCCTCCCAGTTGCGCTCAGTCGTTCAAGCGACCCTCAGCGACATCTTGTTCGGCCTCTGCGATTGCGCTCATGGTGCCGTCATCAGAGAGGATGTTCAGGGTCTCGATCAAGGACTCGTACTCCTCCGCACCGACGATCACAGCCACGGGTCGACCGTGCCGAGTGATCGTCCATTCTGTGCCATGGGACGCCACATCGTCCATGATCTCGCTGAGTCGGTCGCGGGCTTCAGTTAGCGGAGCCGTTGCCATAGTGATGATTCCCTCCTTGGAGTCGGTTAGGATTGTACAGTAATCTGTACAAAAAGTCACGCCGGTTTTCTGTACAGTTTCAACCCGACGCCGAGAGAGTGCATTCCAGGGGCGCGTTCGGGGCGCGGCAGCAGCGAGTGCTATCCAAGCGCAAGCGGGACGTTCGTAACCGTTTCGACCTCCCTCCGGGGATGGAACTTGCCAACCTCGGCATCGGAAGGCACGGCGGGGCAGGATCGGCGCTCGAGGCGTACGCAGATAGCAGTCTCGATCCTGCGCTCACGCCCGCCGACATCGGGTGGCTGCACGAGATCTCGGGGCTGCCTGTCGTGGTCAAGGGCGTTCTCAGGGGGGACGACGTCGACACGGCGGTGCGGGCCGGAGCCGCCGGGGTGATCGTCTCCAACCATGGCGGCCGCCAGCTGGACACGGTGGTACCCACAGCGTTCGCATTATCTGAGATCGTGGCGACCGTGGACGGGAGGGTGCCGGTCTTGGTCGATGGTGGGCTGCGCAACGGCACCGACATCGTGAAGGCGCTGGCAATGGGTGCTGCCGGGGTTCTGGTCGGACGCCCGTTGCTGTGGGCGCTGGCCGTCGATGGCCCCGCCGGTGTGACTGGACTGCTCGAGCAGCTGCGGGAGGAGATCGCCCGCTCCATGGCGCTGTGTGGTGCCGCCTCTATCGCCGACCTCGACGAGAGCCTTGTCCGCCGGTAGTCACAACCAGGGTTGGTTACGTGGTATGTGCGGTCGTGGCCAGCAGAGTGAGGGGTTCGTCGATGAGACCGCCTCCACACTCGGTCGCGACCTGCCACGCCCCGGTGTCGAGATACTCGTCGATCGAAGCCGCTGCCCGCCTCCCTGCTCCCATCGCCAGGATCACGGTGGCGCCGCCGGTGACGATGTCGCCGCCGGCGAACACCCCGACTTTCGAGGTGCGGCCGGTTTGCGGGTCGGCGACGAGGGTACCCCACGTGGTCTGCTCGAGGTCGGGCGTCGTCTTGTGAATGAGCGGGTTCGGGTCGTTGCCGATCGCCACCACTGCCACGTCGATGCCGATCTCGTACTCATCGCCCGGAATCGGCTCGGGTCGCAGCCTGCCGCTCTCGTCGGGCTCGCCGAGCTCCATTCGCTGGAGCCGGACCCCGGTCAGCCAACCCTCCTCGTCTCCCAGCATTGCGGTCGGCATCACCAGCGTCTCGAACTCGATGCCCTCAACCTTGGCGTGTGCCATTTCCTCGGCGCGGGCCGGCATCTCGGCCTCGCTCCGACGGTAGAGGATCTTGGCGGGAGCCGCTCCCAGCCTCCTGGCAGTGCGTACCGCATCCATCGCGGTGTTGCCGCCCCCGAAGACGGCAACCGTCTTCTGGTGCAGGTCGAGCAAAGGGGTCTCCGCACCCTCTGCGTAAGCACGCATGAGGTTGACGCGGGTGAGAAACTCGTTGGCCGAGTACACACCGATGAGGTTTTCCCCCGGCACCCCCAGAAACTTCGGGAGCCCGGCCCCCACGCCGAGGAACACCGCTTTGTAGTCGTCGTCGAGGAGTTCGTCGATGGTTTCGATCATTCCTATCACGGCGTTTGTCTCGAAGCGCACACCGAGATCGGCGAGCCGGTCCACCTCGGCTCGAACGATTGCTTTCGGGAGGCGGAACTCGGGGATCCCGTAGACAAGGACGCCGCCGAGCTCATGTAATGCCTCGAACACCGTGACGTCGTGCCCGGCCTTGATCAGGTCGGCA
>JACZST010000121.1 GCA_022574065.1 Acidobacteriota bacterium | reverse complement strand
CAGAGGGGAATCGAGAGTTCTTCATCCATGCCAGACGCGGACCTCTCAGTCTGGAAACCGGTACCGTACGACACGCCGTAACTGGGGAGGAGTCGGCGTGACCGCGGTTGGTGTCGTCGTCCACGAGGACAAAGACGAAGCAGGCGAGGTTGCGGCGCGCCTCGAGAAACTTGCCAGAGATCGCGGCCTCGATGTGGTCCGCCTGCACGAGGACGTGCCCGAGGGACTCGATGTCGTGCTCGGCGTCGGTGGGGACGGAACGGTGCTGCGCGCAGCCAGGCTCGCCTGGTCGCGCGGGCTCCCGGTGGCCGGGATCAACGTGGGGCGCGTGGGTTACCTGGCCGAGTTCGAGGTGGAGGAGCTGGACGCGCTGGTTGCGGCCATTGCCGACGATCGGGCGTACACCTTCGAGCGGATGACCGTCCAGGTCCACTTTCCCGGAGGGTCGGCGACCGGGCTCAACGAGGTTGTCGTGGAAAAGGTGATCAGCGAACGGATCATCGAGGTCGGTATCACCATCAACGGTGAACGCTTCGCCAGATACGCCACCGATGGGATCATCGTGGCCACCCCTGTCGGATCCACCGCCTACTCGCTGTCAGCAGGAGGGCCGGTGGTCGATCCGGCTTTGGACGTTCTCATCATCACACCGGTTGCTCCGCACAGCCTTCTCTCGAGGAGCCTGGTGTTGTCGGCGGACGCGGTGATCGAGGTGTCGGTGGAGATCGACCGCCAGGCGAATGTCAACGTCGACGGCCACAGGGTGGCAACGGTCGATCCGGGTGAATCCGTGTCGATCAGTCGCGGTGACGAGGTGGTGCGGTTCCTGACCCTCGAAAGCCACCCCTTCCCTGCGGCGGTGAGGCACCAGTTCGGCCTCGACCATGCTTGACGAGCTCGTCGTCCACAATCTCGGGCTGATCCCCGAAGCGCGCTTCGAGCCAGGGCCCGGACTCGTTGTGATCACCGGGGAGACCGGGGCCGGCAAGACCCTGCTGCTCGGAGCGCTCCGGCTGCTGAGGGGTGAGATCGCCAGGAAGGACCAGATCGGCCCGACCGGCGAGGAAGCCTGGGTGGAGGGCCGGTTCATCGTCGACGGTGAAGAGCATGTGGTCCGCCGCCGTGTCGACGCCTCCCGGTCGCGCGCCTACGTCGACGGGAAGATGGTGACCGCGGCAGCCATGGCAGAGCAGTTCGCATCACTCGTCGACATCGTCGGTCAGCACGACCGCAACACCCTCGCTGAGCCTGCCGCGGTACGAGCCCTGGTCGACGGTGCCCTCGATGAATCAGGTGCCAAAAGGCTCGACACCTACCGAGAAGCCTGGGCCTCGCTACGAGCAATCGAAGCCAGGATCGACCAGCTTGGCGGTGACCAGCGCGCCCTCCAGCGAGAGAGAGACGTCGTCCAGTTCCAGGCCGCGGAGATTTCGGAAGCCGGGTTCAGTACCGGCGACGATGCGGATTTAGCGCGGTTGGCTACCCGGCTCAGAAACGCCGAGTCGCTGGGGGAGCGATTGTCGGCAGCAGCACACGCGATCGCTGAGGAAGGAGCCGCAGGGTCGCTTGACCAGGCGGTCCGCGATCTCGGCATCGCGGCCAAGACCGATCTATCGCTCCAGCCGCTGGTGGACCTCGGTGCGGAGGCGGCAGCGCTGGTTGCCGAACTGTCGGCAGAAATTGCCGGTGTGGCGGTCGACTTCGACCGCGATCCCGAGCAGCTCGACCATGTCGAGGGGCGCCTCGCCTTGCTCGCCGAGCTGCGACGTAAGTATGGGGACGACCTGGAAAGCGTCCTCAGCTTCGGCGCCGCTGCCGCCAAACGATCCGCCGAACTGGATGCTCTGCTCGACGACGCCGGCGAGCTCGATACAGCCCACCGGCTGGCGACCGGTGCCGTGGACACGGCCGGAGCTGATCTCCGCGAGGCGAGGCGGAAGGCAGCCGATCGCCTGGCCAAGGGCGCCGTCGCCCACCTCGTCGACCTCGGGTTCTCCACTCCCGTGGTTCGCTTCCGTATCGATGAGGCGGACCCGGGACCGACCGGCGCCGACAGGGTCGTTCTCGAGTTTTCGTCCGATGCATCGCTTGAACTCAAGCCCGCGGCAAGGGTCGCGTCCGGTGGCGAGCTGAGCAGACTCGCTCTGGCACTCCGACTCGCCTCCGGTGTTGAAGACGGAACCGTGATCGCCTTCGACGAGATCGACGCGGGGACCGGGGGAGAGACCGCGTTGGCGATGGGCAGAAAGCTGGCAGCGCTCTCCAAGGGAAGACAAGTGTTCTGCGTCACCCATCTCCCTCAGGTCGCCGCCTTCGCCGACCAGCATCTAGCGGTGCGCCGCGACGGAACCACCGCGACCGTGACGATGGTTGAAGGTGACGATCGGGTCGAAGAACTGTCGAGGATGCTGGCAGGCTTGCCTGAAAGCGAACGGGGAAGAGAACATGCAGCCGAGTTGCTCGTGCTAGCGGCCGACCGTTGATCGCAAGTGCCGCGACAACCGCACCCGGCTGCGTACAATGCAGCCTTCCGAGGTGGAGTAGGACGTGGCAAAACACGTGTTCGTCACCGGAGGGGTGACATCGAGTCTGGGTAAGGGGATCACGTCGGCATCGCTGGGCCGGCTGCTCGAGGCCAGAGGACTGCGGGTGACCCTGCAGAAACTCGACCCCTACATCAACGTAGACCCCGGGACGATGAACCCGTTCGAGCACGGAGAGGTGTTCGTCACAGACGACGGGGGAGAGACCGACCTCGACCTGGGCCACTACGAGCGCTTCACCGGCGTGCGCCTGAGCCGCGACTCGAACGTAACCACCGGATCGGTGTATCAGTCGGTGATCCGAAAGGAACGGCGCGGCGATTATCTCGGGGCAACGGTGCAGGTGATCCCGCATATCACCAACGAGATCAAGGGCAGGATCCGCAAGGTCGGTAAGGAAGACATCGATGTCGTGATCACCGAGGTCGGCGGCACCGTCGGCGACATCGAGAGCCTGCCCTATCTCGAAGCGATCCGTCAGCTGCGCAAGGAGCTGCCGTCGCAGGATTCATGTTTCATCCACGTCACCCTGGTGCCCTACCTGGCGACGAGCGAAGAGCTCAAGACAAAGCCGACGCAACACAGCGTCGCCGAGCTCCGCTCCCACGGCATCATGCCCGATGTCATGGTCGTCAGGTCCAGCCGTCCTCTCGACGATGCGGCGCGGCGCAAGATCAGCCTGTTTTGTGACGTCGAGCCCGACGCCGTCATCAACCTTGTCGACATACCCAACATCTATGCCGTGCCTCTCGAGCTCAACGAAGCGGGCCTCGACGCCGTCGTCTGCCGCAAGCTGGACCTGGAAACCGACCCCCCGGATCTTGCCGATTGGGAGGCGATGGTGCTGCGCATGGATGAGGCCAAGGACGAGGTCACGATTGGGCTCGTCGGCAAGTACGTCGACCTCCCTGATGCCTACCTCTCGGTGGTCGAGTCGCTCAAGCACGCCGCCGCCGCCAACGGGGCGGCGGTCACCATCCGGTGGATACCCGCCGAAGAGGTCGACGGCCTGCTCGCCGAGTCACACCTGGAAGGGCTCGACGGGATCCTGGTGCCTGGAGGTTTCGGCATACGAGGCATCGAGGGCAAGATCGAAGCGATCCGACACGCCAGGGAACACGACGTCCCATTCCTCGGCCTGTGCCTTGGATTGCAGTGTGCCGTGATCGAGTTCGGCCGAAGCGTCCTCGGCCACTCAAACGCCAACAGCACCGAGTTCGACCCGACCACTCCGGATCCGGTCATCGACCTGATGGAGGATCAGAACGACGTCGAGGACATGGGCGGCACCATGCGGCTGGGGATCTACCCGGCGAAGCTCACCCCCGGCACGCTCACGGAGCGGCTCTATGGCGAGAGCGTCGTCTACGAGCGGCACCGGCATCGTTGGGAGATCAACAACCGTTACCGCAGCGAGCTCGAGGAAGGAGGGCTCGTCTTTGCTGGCATCTCGCCCGACGACCGGTTGGTCGAGATCATCGAGCTACCCGATCATCCATTTTTCATCGGCTCGCAATTCCACCCCGAGTTCAAGTCCCGGCCCGACAACCCGCACCCGCTGTTCGATGGGTTCATCGCCGCGGCATTGAAGCGGCGACGGAGCACCAGCACGGAAGAGACCGTCGCCTCTTCGGAGGCAGTAACGGCCGGATCCTGAGTGGCGAGCTTTCACACGACCGGCTCGAAGAACATCGCCGATGTCGGTTTCGCCCGCCTCGATGAGGTGACCATTCAGGCTCCGGACGGTACCCAGGCTCTCCGCTACGTACTGCGCCTTTCCAACGCGGTCGCCGTCGTCGCGCTCGATGGTGCCGACGTCGTGTTGATCCAGCAGTACCGGGCCCCACTCGGCGAAGCGATACTGGAAATCCCCGCCGGCGTGCTCGACATCCCCGGGGAGGATCCCATCGCAGCCGCGCGCAGGGAGCTCGTGGAGGAAGTCGGCTACTCCGCCGGGCACCTCGAGCACCTCACCGATATCGTCACCTCTCCCGGGGTCACCGACGAGGTCATAAGCCTGTATCTCGCCGAAGGCATCGAACCGGTGCCCCGGAAGCCGGAAGGACTAGAGGAACGCTATGCAACGGTGGTCACCATGCCCCTTGCTGAGGCCGTTGAGCAGGTTCGGCTCGGCCGCATCAAGGATGCCAAATCGGCTGTCGGGATCCTGCTGGCCGCTCACCAATGAGCGCCCTGGCCCCCGAAGCGGAGGAGTATCTCGCCGCGTTGCGATCGGAGCGCGGCCTCGCCGACAACACCGTCGCCGCCTACCGAAGGGACCTGACCCAGTATTTCGCCTTCCTTGACGACCCGGACACCGCTGCCGCCGCATCGGCATCCGATTTTGTCGGTCACTTGGCGACGATGGAACTAGCGCCGTCCACCATCGCCCGCAAGCTGGCGGCGGTGCGCGGATATCATCGGTTCCTGGTCGTGGAGGGTCACGCTGCCGACGATCCAACCATCCTGATCGACACTCCGAAGCGGGGCAGATCCCTTCCCAAGGCCCTGCGTGTTGATGAGGTGCTGGCGTTGCTCGAAGCCCCCGCCACCAATCGACCGCTCGACGTCCGCGACCGGGCGCTGCTCGAATTCCTCTACGCGACCGGATGCCGGGTAACCGAGGCGATCACAGTCGATGTCATCGATCTGGACCTCGACCACCGCAGCGCGATCGTCACCGGCAAGGGCGATCAGCAGCGGATCGTCCCGCTCGGCCGGCACTCCGTTGCCACACTTCACGATTACCTCGAAATCCGCCTGGAACTGAAACGCGGGAACGCGGATCCCGGGATCCTGTTTCTCAATGCTCGGGGCAGACCTCTCACCCGACAAGGCGTCTGGGAGATCGTCAAACGCAACGGGCGCAAGGCCGGAATTGGTGGCGACCGCCTATCCCCGCATGTGTTGCGTCACTCTGCAGCGACGCACATGGTGGAGGGGGGCGCGGACCTCAGATCTGTACAGGAGATTCTGGGCCACGCTAGTATTTCGACCACACAGGTGTATACACATGTGTCTCCCCAGCATCTGCTCGAGGTTTATGTGACGGCGCATCCACGGGCTCGCTAGGGAAATCCTGGGACCACCACCGCCGTGAGGCTTGTTACATGACAGCGACGATCGACCTCAAAGCAGCCGCGAGCACGCTCAGTGTGGAGCGGGCGAAGGTTGTGCATCAGATGGAGGAGCTCGGCGCCGACGTGTCCGGTGAGCTCACAGGGACCGTTGATTATGGCGATGCGTTTGCCGACGGTGGAGCGGCCACCGCCGAGCGCACCGAAGTGCTCGGACTCGTCGAGTCACTCAAGCATCACCTCGACGACATCGACCAGGCGCTGGCCAAGATCGATGAGGGCACGTACGGGATCTGCGACGTCTGCGCCAAACCGATCGGTGAGGCGCGCATGGAGTTTCGCCCCACCTCGACACGCTGCGTTGATTGCAAGTCCGTCGCCTGAGTAGCGCAACGGGGCATGCCTGGCACCTGGTTCGACGGTTTTTTGGCGATATGACCGCGCAAGGCCTCACTCCGAGGGAGCAACAGCTGGTGCATCAGCACCTCGACGCAACCGGCG
>JACZST010000120.1 GCA_022574065.1 Acidobacteriota bacterium | reverse complement strand
CCTTTCCACGCGTGCCCTCGGTGACCGCCCTGCCGTCGTTGTTGGGGATCGCGTAGGCCGGGGCGTCGTCGTTGTTCGACCGCTCCGTTTTCGTTATCCTGACGGACTTCTCGTCGTCGCTCCCTGATGCCGTTTATAAAAAGTCTATTTTGTAACAGATACGCCGTGCTCCCATCAAGGGGAAAGTGTTTAGGTGTTAGGGTGTTTGAGTTTTTTCACCAAAACACCCTAACACCTAAACACCCAAACACCCCTCGGTGGGTACATGCACAGCGCACCGATTACACGACTGACTTCTTGAAACAGCACTAGCGTCCCCTTTACCGTTTCTACCGTTTCTTGTCTTTGCCTCGAATGGGGTTACGTTGATAGGCAGAACCGTGTAGGGAGGGGTGTCCTAACGCTACCCGTAGCCGCGAGGATGAAAACCAATCGGTATTCATAGTATATGCATCAACTCTCTGCAGAGTATCAAGCGTTGCTTGAGGAGGTCGATCTCCTAGAAGCTCTGCCTGAATATGCACGCGAGACACTCGCAAGCCAGTTACAGCCGGTCTTGTTTAAGATGGGCGAGGTCGTCATACGGGAAGGTGAGCTGACAGCTGCGTTCTATCTCGTAGCCCGCGGTAAAGCCCGCGTCGTTGCTAAAAGTGCCGGTGATGAGCAGGTCACGGTAGCAATGCTGGCACGTGGCGATAGCTTCGGTGAGCAGTCGCTGCTTTTTGATCGTCCGGCTGTGGCAACAGTACGTGCGGCGAGCGCCCTGGTCCTCCTTGCCGTACCGGCCGAGACGTTCCGTGCCCTTGCTGAGGCCCACCCTGCTTTTCGCGAACGGCTCGAAGCACATATCCGCCAGTACTCTGAGTTCAACTTCCTCCGCAAGCTCAACGTGCTCTCCCAGCTGACGCTGAAGGAGGCACGGGCGCTTGTGGCCTCCATCGAGCAAGTGCAACTCCAGCCGGGCGAGTACTTGTTTCACGAAGGGGATGACGCTGGAGCCGCGTATGTGGTTCGAGAGGGGCAGATACGCATCCTCAAGGAAACGGCGAACAATACCTTGCTGGCCCTGCTAGGGCCAGGCGCGCTGATTGGCGAGATGTCGCTGCTGCATCGCGAACCGCGGTCTGCAGCAGCAGTCGCTGCGGGTAATAAGGCCGTCGTCCTGCTTCGTATAGACAAGGTGGCCTTCGAACAGGTGGTCCACAGCGAGAAAGCCCAGCGCTTGCTGATTAAGCAAGCCTCGAACCGGCTCCAGCAGCAGCAAGCGTTTTTGGGTGATTCAGAGGAAATCGAGACCGGTGAGCCCGCTGGTCCCGCCACGACGTTGAAGTTCGTGCAAGGACGTATCGGTAACGGATGGTTTGCACGATTCATGGGGCGGTACCCGTATGTGCAGACCGATCACCCTCTCCTGGGCGGGGTAGCCGGTCTGTCTGCGATCGATCGGTTTTATCACCAACAGCACGACGTGGACGCTCTCGTCGAGTACCAGCTCGCCGCGGAGCAGCCGGACGACCTGATCTCGCTCAGCCGGAAGGCGGAAACGTGGGGCTACCTCACCCGGCTAACGTCACTGAAGCAACAGCAGCTTGACCAGCTCCGACCCCCGGTGATCATTCAGACGGTGGAGGGTGACCTCGAAGTCCTCTATGCGGTGCGGGACGAGGAGGTAGTGGTTGCGCATCCACAGCGCGGGCTCGAGCAACTTCCCCGCGCGACGTTCTTGGAGACGTGGAGCGGACAGGTGCTACTGCTCTCCTACGTGCCGTCCTTCGCAGATGTCGGCAAGGATGTCAAGAGCGTCCTCCGTCGGTTCCTTCCCATGGTGATGCCCTATCGGGATCTCTTGTTCTGGATCCTCGCGCTCAGCACGATAGTCCAACTCACCACCCTCGCCGTCCCCCTCTTCACCAAGGTGATCATCGACGAGGTGCTGGTGCATGGAGACCGCTCCCTGCTCTTGTTGATGCTCATCGGCGTCATCGTCGTGACGATGTTTCAGTTGCTCGGGCGGACCCTCACCCAGTTGCTGCAGACCTACGGGCTCCGCCAGGTCGGGGCCTCCGTGGTGCTTCGGTTCTTCGACCATGTGCTGTCCATCCCCTACAAGATCTCCTCGCGTTGGCGGTCGGCCGACTTCCTGAGCCGGTTTGCCGAGAACGAGAAGCTGCTCACGATGGCGGCGCAGACTGGGTTCGGCGTACTGGTCAGCACCAGCACAGCAGTGGTATACATCGGGGCCTTACTGGCCCAGAGTGAGAAACTCACAGCCATTGCGCTCCTCTTCGTCGGCGCGTATGCAGCGCTGATCCTCGTGGCTACGCCCCGGCTACGGTCAAACGACCGCGTCGTGTATCGGCGGAAGGAAGACCTCCAGGCTTTCTTGATCGAGCTGTTCGGCGGCATCACGACTATCAAGGGGCACGCGGGCGAGTCTCACTTCCAAAGACGCGGTATGCGCTCCGTGGTAGACTTAATGCAGGCAGAGTTCCGCGGTGCAAGACTCGGCTTCAACATCACCCTGGTCAGCAATCTTCTCAGTCAGGCCAGCACCATTGTTGTCCTCGGTCTTGGCGCCAAAGCCCGGCAGCTCGCGCAACTGTTGTGCGGTTACCGCCTCCCTCAGCTGATCCACCGACTCGATACCGAGCTGGTCGCGCAATGTGATCGCGGTGCGCGGCCCCACGCCAGGGACCTGGAGGATGGCTACGAACCGGTCCGGGTACTTGGAGCTGAGTTCGTCGAGCGCCTGGATATGCCCGGTATCGACGAACTCACGAATCTTCTTGGCAGTGGAATCTCCGACGCCGTCAATGGCCCGCAGTTCCGACACGTCGAGCGTTGAGACATCTATTGGGAACAAACGCACCGCGTCGACCGCCCGCTCGTAGGCACGTGTGCGAAACGACTGCGGGCTCCCCTCCTCGAGCTGAGTCAGCAGCGCCAGCCGAGCCAGAGCAGCAGCAACCTGGTCGTTGGACCGCATCAGCGAAACACCAGGACGGTGAAGACGACAAACCCGGTCAGCAGAAACACTCCTTCCAACCGGTCGATACGACGCCCCGTATACGCAAACAAACCGGCCACGACGGCGGCCGCAACCATCGCCGCCAGAAGGATCGGCCCGATCGAATCCAGTGATCCGGGGCCGAGGACCGCGGCAAACCCAATGACGCCGAGGGAGTTGAAGATGTTGGAACCGAGCACGTTCCCCAGTACGAGCTCCGCCTGTTTGCGCCTGGCGCTGGCGAGGGCCGCCGCCAGCTCGGGCAAGCTGGTTCCAACGCCGGTCACCAGGCCCAGGGCAACCACAGACAGACCAAAGCGCTCGCCGAGACCGATCACCCCGTCGAGCATGAATTTGGCGGCAATCACCGTGGCGGCCAAGGCGACTACACCGATGATGATCTCGCGGCCGATCTGGCCCCGCCAACGGCTCGATTCGACCGGATTCATGTTGTCGCCGACCGTATCGGTCTCGACATCGTCATCCGCCCCGGCGACTCCATCCGGGTCATCCGTCGACCACCTGACCATGAGAGCGATGGCTCCGCCGAGGAGCACGAGCAGTATGACACCCTCCCAGAAGGCGAGCCGGCCGGCGGCCAGCACCGCGGTGAGGACCACCACCGCGACGAGCATCAGTGCACCCTCGTGACGGATGACCCGCTGCCTGGCAACGAGGACCGATACCATGGCGGCGGCTCCAAGGACCAGCGTCACGTTGGCGATATTCGAGGTCACCACGTTGGCCACCGCCAGATCGAGTTGGCCGTCGATGGCTGCCAGGCCGGAAACGACAAACTCCGGAACCGAAGTCCCGAACCCGATGATGACGGCACCGATGAGCACGGCCGACACCCCGAAGGCGCGCGAGATGGTGACCGCCGACCGAACAAGGCGGTCGGCAGCGTAGATGAGGGCAATCAAGCCCCCGACGAGAAGGATGACGTCAAGCCACACCTGCAGGGCCCTTCCTGGCGGGCGGCGATGGTACCGCCGCACAAGAGTGACCACCCGTGCGCGCCACTAACCTTGCGCCTCCATGGCCAACGACCCCGAACGGCTCCACCAGACATGGCTCCACTCGGACCGGCCGATTCCCAGACAATTCGTACGTCGCGCGCTGAGATTCACCGACACCGAGGCGGCGAGCGGAATGGTGCTGCTGGCGGCCACCGTTGTCGCCCTGCTGTGGGCAAACTCCGCATGGGGCGCCGGTTACTTCACGTTCTGGAGCACGGAACTCACCATCGAGCTCGGGCCGATCCATTTCGAGGAGACCGTCAAGGGCATCGTCAACGACGGGCTGATGGCGATCTTCTTCTTCGTCGTTGGGCTCGAGATCAAGCGGGAGCTCGTCGTCGGCGAGCTCAACTCGTTACGAAAGGCGGCGCTTCCGGCCATGGCGGCTCTCGGGGGAATGGTCGTCCCTGCGTTGATCTATGTGTCGTTTGTGGCAATGAGCAACGGCGGGGACGCCATCGTCGGCTGGGGGATCCCGATGGCCACGGATATCGCCTTCTCTGTGGGCGTGATCGCGCTTCTGGGCTCGCGAGTGCCAGTCGGTGCCAAGCTCTTCCTACTGGCACTGGCGATCGTTGACGACATCGGAGCGATCCTCGTGATCGCGGTCTTCTACACCGCGGACCTCTCGATCATCTGGCTCGCGGTTGCCGCGGGAGCACTCCTGCTGATCCTCACCTCCCGCCAGGCCGGAATCCGGTCCATCGCCGTATACCTACCTTTGGCGTTCATCGTTTGGTTTTCCTTCCTGGAGTCAGGGGTGCATGCCACGATCGCGGGTGTGATCCTCGGCCTGATGGTCCCGGCCAGGGCCATGTACAGCGACGTCGAGTTCAGAAGGCGCGCCGGGTGGATTTTGGAACGGTACGACATGGATGCGGCCTCCCCGGAGGCCCGGGAGCGCCTCGACCAAAATGCGCTCGAACTCGAGGCGATCGCCCGCGAGTCGGTAGCCCCCCTGGAGCGCTACGAGTACCGGCTGCATCGCTTCTCGTCATTTATCGTGGTTCCGATCTTTGCCCTGGCCAACGCTGGAATCCGGTTCGCCGACCTCGACGTACTCGCCGCCATCTTCAGCCCCGTCGCCCTCGGCGTCTCGGTCGGGCTCGTTCTCGGCAAGCCTCTGGGGATTGCCCTGGCAACCTGGATCGGGCTGCGGCTCAAGCTCGGTGAGCTCCCCCGCAATGTCCGCTTCAGCCACGTGATCGGGATCGGCGTTCTCGCAGGGATCGGGTTTACCGTGTCGCTGTTCATTGCCGAGCTTGCGTTCCGATCCTCCGCAATGGCCCTCATCCTCACCGATGATGCCAAGATCGGGATCTTCCTCGGATCGGCAATTGCCGGCGTCGCCGGGTACTTCGTGATGCGCAGGGTGACCGCGTCACCGGCCGAGGGCGCCGGATCGGCTGAAGCCGGCGCACCCTGAGCTACGAGCGTCCTAAACGGGGAACGACACTTCGCACCCAGCCGTTGACTCGTCCAGGAGCGCAGATGGCCACACAACCAAACCCGGTCCGCGCCGCCATCGCCATCTTGATGGCGCGACGGCGAGCCCGACCGGATCCGAAGGGAACCGCGTCGCTCCACCATGCCGATTTCGCCGAGGTGCTGGTGGATCTCAAACAGATGGGCATCGGCTCACTCCCTGAGAACCGGTCGGCGCTCGTGCGGTATCGAGATCGGCTGGCCGGGGTCGACCCGGACACGCTCACCAGGGACGAAGCGCTCGCCTACTGGATCAATCTATACAACGCCGGTGTTCTCGCCCTCGCCGCCGACGCGGTAGCAGGGAACGCGGATAGTGTGCTTCGCGTGCCCGGTGCGTTCAAAGGTTCCTGGGTAACCGTTGGCGGAGAATCGCTGACGCTCATGGACATCGAGCACGGCAAGATTCGTCGATTCGGTGACCCCCGCATCCATGCCGCCCTCGTGTGTGGATCTGTTTCCTGTCCCACCCTGCGCCACGAGCCGTATGAGGGCGACATCGATGGGCAGCTCGACGCTCAAATGCGCAGCTTCCTGGCAATGGGCGGAGCGTCTGTGGACCGCGATAACGGGATCCTTCGGCTCTCACGCGTGTTGCTGTGGTACGGAAGGGACTTGGTCGCCCCGCACCGGA
>JACZST010000119.1 GCA_022574065.1 Acidobacteriota bacterium | reverse complement strand
GGAAGCTCAGCGCGGCACCGGTGAGGATGGCGTCTGCGATGTTGACCGAGAAGATGATCGCCACCGACGGAATCACCAGCGGGAAGATGTAACGGCGCAGGAGGGAGGTCTTGGTGGCGCCAATGCTCCTCGCCGCCTCCACGTGGAGGCCCTCCTTCGTCGAGAGCGTCTGCCCACGGACGATGCGGTAGTAGGTCGGGATGTAGAGCACGCCAATGGCCACGATGATGTTGACGATGCTGGGGCCGAGAACCGCGGCGATGGCAATGGCGAGAATCAGCCCGGGGAACGCATAGAGGCTGTCCATCACCAGCGTGAGTGCCCGGTCGATCTTTCCGCCGGTGAAACCGGCGAACAACCCGAGCGGCACGCCCACGAGGAACGAGAATAATGAAGCAGTGAAGCCGATGGTGATTGCGATGCGGGCTCCCCAGGCGAGCCGGCTCAACACGTCCTGACCGATCTGGTTCGTGCCGAGGAGAAAGGCCTTGCCACCCTTTTCCCCGCTGATTGGCCCGGCGATGACCACCTCTGGGTAGGCCTCCAACAGCGGTTCCACCTGGAGCGATGAGCCGACGCCGAGCTCGACTTCGCCGGTCTCAACTGCCTCCAAGACCTCCTCGAGCGTCTCGAGACGAAGCATCCGCAGACGGACGCGATCATCGGAGCCGGCGGCAGCCAACTCCTCTGTGGCACGTTCCGCTTCGGAGCGGATGTCCTCGCTCGAGGGCGCTCCCTGCACCACGGCGGTAGGCACCCGACCCAGGCCAGCGAGATCTTTCAGCGATTCGATCGGCGAGTCGACACGCAACAGTAGAACCTCGGCCTCGGGAACGTCCCCCGGCGGGAGGAATCGCGGTCCGACCTGTTCGAGCGGGTCGTAGGGCGCCAGCAATTGCGGGAAGAAGGCGATGACGATGAAGAAGATGACCATGATCGAGGAGATCACGACCATCCACCAGTCGACGCCGTACCACTTTCTGCCGTTCAGAAGCCTGCGCAGCAGCCCGACCCGCTCCAGGTCTATCTGCCACTGTTCCTCAGGCGGAGCCCCCATGAGCAGTGGGTCTTTCATCAGTAACGCACCCGCGGATCGAGGACCGAATACAGAATGTCGACGGCGAGACTGATGACCGCAACAAAGAGGGCGAAGAACACGATCACGCTCTGAACTGCCGTGAAGTCACGCGCCAAAATGCGCTGGATGAGGTAGCGCCCCATCCCGGGCCAGGCGAAGACTGTTTCCGTGAGCACTGCACCTGCCAGCAGGATCGCAACCTGGAGGCCGATCAGGGTGATCACCGGGATCATCGCGTTCTTCAGCGAGTACCTGCGGGTGATCGTGCCCTGATCGATGCCGCGAGCCCGTGCGGCCGCGACGTAGTCTTCCTGGCCGGTCTCGATCACGTTGATGCGGGTGAGACGCAGAAACACCCCAGACAGGACGAGTCCCAAAGTGAGCGTTGGCAAGACGAGATGCGCCAAGACGCTGCGGAGGGCAACCCAGTTTGCCGTGATGATCGAGTCGATGATCAGCAGGTTGGTGGTGCGTTCCAGCGGGATCGAGGGATCGATTCTGCCTGCGATCGGTGTCCATCCCAGCCAGACACCAAAGATCAACTGGAAGAGCAAACCGAGCCAGAAGATCGGCATCGCGTAGATCATGACGCTGAAGATGCGCGACCCGTAATCGATGGCGCTCTTGCGCCGCACCCCCGCTCTGGTTCCCAGGAATACGCCCAAGCTGAGCGCGAGGAGTGTTGCCGGAATCACCATCTCGAGGGTCGCGGGGAGCCGCTCTCCCAGTTCATCCACGATCGGACGCTGCGACCCGATGAGGGAGTTGCCGAAGTCCAGCGTGAAAACGTCAGCGACGAATCTGCCGTACTGAACGGCCAGCGGGTCGTTCAGTCCGTGTTGTTCGGCAAAGCGTTCCTTGATCTCGGCGGTGCCCTTGGGCCCAAGCGCTGAGGTGATGGGATCGCCGGGGATGATCCGCATCACCAGGAAAACGACGGTCGCCAGGATCAAGATCATCGGGATCGTCAGGGCGATCCTGGTGAGGATGTAGGAGCGGAGACCCGAGCTTCCGCGCAAGAAGACCCACGTCAATCCGATGAGAGCAGGAATGCCGAAGATCAAAAAAGTCAACACCAAAGGATGCATGACGCCCTGTCGGTTGGTAGTCCATGGAATTTGAGGGAGGGCCGGAGCCCTCCCTCAAAATCCGGTGTATCTGCTGTGGGACCTAGCTTCCGTCGGTGCCGATCACCGAGTAGGAGAACTCCATCGTCCCACCGATGTTGAGCGTCTGCGGGTTCGGCAGGCTTGCGTCGCCGCAGATGCCGTCTCGGTACACGATGAACTCAGGCTCGATCCACAACGGGACGGTCACCACCTCGTCGGCGTACACGGCCTGCAAATCCTCGAGGATTGCGGCACGCGCGTCGAGATCCGTCTCTATGCGAGACGCGGTCAGCAGCGTGAGCAGTTCTTCGCTGACGCCAGGCGTGATCGGACCATCCTTGGCGGTCACCATCGTCCCGAGACCACCGTTCTCGATGAACGGCTGGAGGTAATTCTCCGGATCCGGGAAGTCGTAGAACCACCCGAGCACACCAACCGGATAGTCTTCGCCGCTGGTCAATGCGCCTACGTAGGTGCCCCACTCCTGCGCGTTGACTTCGACTTCGATCATCCCGGTCGCTTCGAGCTGCTGTACGACAAGCAGCACGCCGTCCGCCGTCGTCGCACCGTAGTGCTCCGGCGGGTACCACACGGGCAGCTGCAGCTTGTTGTCCTCCGAGTAGCCGGACGCTTCGAGGAACGCCCGTGCCGCATCGAGGTCCGGTGACCCATACAGGTCCTCGAATGCCTCGGTGGCTCCAAGGAAGCCTGGGGGCACCTGCGAGAACAGCGGGTCGACGGCTCCACCGAAGATGACATCCGAAAGCTCATCGCGGTCGATGACCGCGGCGATGGCCTTCCGCACGTTCGGGTCGTTGGTGGGCTCGAGAACATGGTTGATGATCAGGTAGCGAATCGGACCGGACGGCACGACGACGGAGTTCAGCCCGTCGATCTCGCCGAGCTCATTGGCCAACTCGGCTCCGAGAATCCGCCAGGCGATGTCGATCTCACCGGTCTGGACCGCAAGGGCCATCGACTGTGGATCGGCGAACTGGCGAACGATCACCCTGTCTACCTTCGGCTGGTCGCCGTGGTAGTTGGGGTTCGGTTCGAGCGTCATCGATTCGTCGGTAACGATCTCCGTCACGATCCACGGCCCGGTGCCGGTCAGGGGCGGAGTCGGGAAGACGTTGAGCTCGTCCTCTGGGAAGGTCGCCGGGTTGGCCGGGATGTACGAGGCGCTCGCCAGCAGCTGCAGGAAGAACGCGATCGGTGCCGGGAGGTTGAACTGGAGTGTCCGATCGTCAACAGCCTCGATGCTGTCGACGTACGGGTTGCCCAGAGTCAATCCGACCTGGTTGGGCCCGGTCTCTGAGATGGTCAGCAGCCGAGTCAATTGCGCTGCAACGATCTCTGCGGTGATCGGGGTGCCGTCACCGAACAACAGACCCTCGCGAAGCGTGACCGTCCACGTAAGCCCATCCTCGCTCGCCACCGGCATGCTCTCCGCGATGCCAAGCTGCAGCTGGTCGGCCGAACCGGGAACCCACTTGAGCAGCGGCTCGCCGAAGTTCTTCAGGACCTCCCAGTCCCGCACGGCGTACGCGTCGGCCGCATCGAGACTGGCGATGGCGTCTGTGGTTCCTATGACCACTGTGCCGCCACCGGTCTCACTTGGACACACGGCAGCAACGGGTGCCGCCGTAGTCGTTGTCGCTGCTGGTGCTTCCGTGGTCGTTGTGGTGTCGCTGACACCGGCTGTGGTGGTTGTCGTGTCGTCGCTCGAAGTGCAGGCAGCCACAACGAGAGCGAACGAAAACAACACCAATAAGAGTCTCTTGGTCATTCCGAATGCCTCCTCAAATACCCGTGCGCGAGAACCCCATGGTGCTCGCAAGGCGTCAAGCTAGCGCGAACCGTGGTATTTGGCATCTGCAATTTGCACCAACCCGGCCATGGAGTCGGAATTCTTTGGTCCCCTGGAACGATGGCGCTCGATGTCCTGTGCTTAGATTCCCGCCATGCCGGATTTTGACTACGCCGATCGGCGTCGACGTTTCCGCGTCACGATGGAGACGACCGGATATGACGTTGCGTTCATACCACTCTCGGCCGATCTGGAATATCTGACTGGATTGGAACGGCGGGTACCGACGTTCGGTGATATCGGGTATGCCCACGACTGGGTCGCTGGCATGCTCATCGGCGCCAACACCGACCCCGTGTTCATCCTTCCTCGCATGATGGTGGAGTTCGACCTGCCCTCAGGGGTCCCAGGAGATCTGGTCACCGTATCGGAGCTCGACGACGGCCCTCGCCTGTTCGCCGGTGCAGCCGGCCGGTTCGGGGCAGTACGCAAGCTTGGCGTGGGCGCCAGAACCCGCGGCGAGGCCGTGATCCATGCGCTCGATACTTTCTCCAACCCGGATTTGGGAAACGTATCGCCACTGATCAATCAGATGCGCCGCACCAAGACACCGGAGGAACTCGTGTTCATGGAGCGAGCGGCGCACATCGCGGACTCGGCGATGGCGGCGGTGACAGAGAAGATCCGACCCGGCGTCACCGAGCGCGAACTGGCAGAAGAGATTGATCACCAGATGTCGCTTGCCGGGTCGCGCGTGCCTTCGTTCGACACAGGTGCCTGGACCATCGGCGTCGGGCTCGATCGCGATGCTGACACGCGCCTCTCGTCGGATCCCATCGTGTCTGGTGCCTCGGTGTCCTTCGATTTCGGTGCCGTCGTTGACGGCTACTGCTCCGACTTCGGTCGGACGGTCCATGTCGGCGAGCCGACGGACGAATTCGTCGAGGGATACGATCTCGTGATGAGGGCGCAAGCTGCAGGCATCGCTGCGGTTCGCCCCGGCGTCAGTGCAGCCGCTGTTCACCGCGCGTGCCGCGACGTCATCGTGGAGGCCGGACGCGGCGACCTCTTTCGGCACCGCACCGGGCATTGCATCGGTCTCGACGTCCACGAGCAACCCTATATCTCTGAGGAAGCCGAGACCGCTCTCGAAACCGGAATGACTTTCACGATCGAGCCTTCGCTGTTCAGGTCAAACGTGATCGGGGTGCGGGTCGAAGACATCATCGTGTGCGAACCCGACGGTGGGCGGAGACTCAACGCCTTCCCCACCGACCTGGTCGTGATCGACTAGCCGGGCGAATCACCCGTCTCCCTTGACTACCACCCATCGTTCGAGCTCGAGGGCGGCGAGATCGAGTGGATGCTGTCGAGATCCCCCGCATCGACGTCCCGCGACCACCAGTCACCGAGCGGGGCAAGAAGGCGGCTGCGGCCCAGCATTGGCGGATTTGGCGCTGTCGCTGGCGACTAGGGTCCATCGCCGCACTACGGAAGGGGAGGACACCGTGATCAAGATGATGGACAACCTGCCGGGCAACGTGATTGGCTTCGAGGCCATTGGCGAGGTCGACGCCGGCGACTACAAGAGCACGCTCGATCCCGCGGTCGACGCCGCTCTCCAGACCCACGACAAGCTGCGTCTCGTGTATGTGCTCGGTGAGCAGTTCGAGGGGTATACCGGCGGCGCGATGTGGGAGGACACCAAACTCGGCATCGGGCACTGGGGGGCGTGGGAAAAGATCCCCATCGTCACCGATTCCGAATGGGTCGAGAACGGCATCAAAGCGTTCGGCTGGATGGTTCCCGGCGAAGTAAAGACCTATTCGACCGCCGCCCTCGATGACGCCACGGAGTGGGCGAGCGCGTAGCTGCCAAAGAGTCCGACTCGACCGATAGCCCCCTCCGTCAGCGGCCTCGCCACCGCCACCTCCCCAAGAGGGGAGGAGACGAATTCAAAGACGGTCTGTTTTCTCCCCCCGTTTCTCCCCTGTTTCTCCCCCTGTTCCTCCCCCTCCTGGGAGGAGTACCGGCCGCAGGCCGGGGAGGGGGGCTTCTTTTTGGGGGGAGTGCCGCCCATGCGGCGGGGAGGGGGGCTTCGGAATGAGGAAAGCCCCCTCCGTCAACGGCTTCGCCGCTGCCACCTCCCCCTAGAGC
>JACZST010000118.1 GCA_022574065.1 Acidobacteriota bacterium | reverse complement strand
CGGGGAGGGGGGCTTCTTCATTGGGGGGGAGTACCGCCCGAAGGCGGGAGGGGGCTCACCCCTCACCCTTCGTGGCGTTCCTTCAGCTTCGTCAGCTCCCTGCTCATGGACTCGAGGCCTTCCTCCCATTCGTCGTCGCTCTGGCCGGGAAAACGGGCCAGTGTGAACAACACGTCGACGCCGTCGGCATTGGGAATCACCCGTACCGGGATCGGAGGTCCGAAGGGGGCATCGAGCGGCGCCAGGTAGAGGTCGATTCGCCCGGCGGCGAGATCTGCGTCGACCTTCATATGGATCTCTCCGCCCATTCGAGGCACGGTCGCCAGAACCTCCCCATTGCGGGAGGGCTGAGCCGAACCGGAGAAGAACTCGGTTCCCCACTCCGGGTGGCTCATCGGGTCTGAGAGGTCGGATACCACCTTGTCGAAGGGTGCGTCGATGGTGATACGTACGGTCTCGGTGGTCATGGTCGTCATGGGATCCTCCTGTGTCTGAGTGACAAGCGTCAGGTTACTTGACGATTGATTGAACGTCAAGAGAGTTGACGATATTTCACTAGGCTGGTGTCATGCCCGAGCACACCAATCTGGCCCGTCTCCTTCTCAACCGGTTCCGCTGGTTCGACCAGGCGCTCCTCACCACACTGCACGACCGGCTTGGCGTAAAACTGACGTCCGCCCAGTCGCTGCTATTCGCCACCCTCCCGGTCGAGGGAGCCCGTCAGTCCGACCTGGCCCGCCGTCTCGGAGTCAGCCGTCAAGCGGTCAACGAGCTTGTCGGCGGACTCGAGCAGCAGGGACTCGTCGAGGTCGTGCCGGATCCGGACAGCGGCAGAGCGAAGTTGGTCCGTCCCACCAACCAGGGCCGAGAGAGCATTGAGGTGGCGCTCGAGACATTCGCACAGCTCGAGGCTGAGCTGCGTGCCCGCATCGGCCACCGCAAGGTCGATCAGCTGCGCGTTGCTCTCGAGACCAGCTGGGGAGAGCCCCCCGGCGGCGGGTGACATCTGCGGGCAATGAGACCTTGGCGTCAAAATGCCGCGGGCACCGGCCGGCTGGATCTCACTCTCTGTCGCGAGAAATGTCGTCCACGCCGGTCAATACGATGGTCCCTGACAATGCGTGGTGGGTGTGTCGCGGTGCGATGATCGGCCGGCCGTGGGTGTCGACTTGAATCAGGGGAAGGCTGGAACCATCCGGTGCCTCGTCCTCGGGGTCAAGGGTCGTGATCCGCCCTCCCGCCGCGGTACGTTCGGTGATAGTCGCTTGGGAGACATCGGCGCCGAATGGCCTCCGTGCCAGAGGAACACGCCGATCTCCTGAGGCCTGCCGCGGCAGGTAGTAGACGTTGGGAGCGCCGAGACATTCCACCAAGCGCTCCACCCCGACCACGTTGTGCTCCAGGTCGGCCGACATGACGAGAGCAGTTCCAATGTCGTGGTTGCCGAGAGCGTCGACGAATTCCTCGCTGTCCCACGTGCCGGTGTATTGCGGCAGCGACGCATCGGACAGACCATCGGCCCCAGGCATGAGGAGAACTGGCACATCGGAACGGACCAGTTCCTCCCCAAGCCTCACCACCCAGGGCTGGGAACCCACCAGGGCAACCCCCCGAGGGGCGGATCCGGCAACCCCCAGCCGGCGAGCCACCGGGCCCGCACCGAGCCCGTAGACAACGCCTGTGCCGATGATCACGGTAAAGGTCAGCGGCGCCAACAGATCGGCGCCGGCAACGCCCGTCTCCGACAGGGCCAGGGCAAACACCGACGACGTCGCCGCAGCGACGATTCCGCGCGGCGCCATCGCAGCGAGGAAAGCGCCTTCCCGAAAGCTCACCTCGGTCCCTACTACCGAGACCGCAACGGCGAGCGGACGTGCGACCAGGACGAGCACGAACACGAGCACAATCCCTGCCACCCATACCTCGGCCAGCTCCGACAGCTCGATCCTTGCACCGAGCAGCACGAACAGCGCTCCGAGAATCATCGCCCCGAGGGCCTTCTCAAACGCGGCGATATCATCAACATCCACCCTCCGTTGGTTGGCCAGTGCGATTCCGAACACGGTGGTGGCGAACAGCCCTCCCTCATCGAACAGCAGATTGGTCGTGGTAAAGGCCACAACGGCCATGGCGACGGCCACCGGGCTCCGCAGCAGGTCCGGGATTCGGTAATAGCGGAGGGCCAGCAGCACTAGCACCGCTGCACCGAGGCCCACCGCGATCCCTGTAACGGCTGCGCCGGCAACGCCGAGCACGGTGTCCCTGACCAGGTTTCCCTCTTCGAGGACAACCGTGAGCACAACCACACCGAGACTGGCGCCGATCGGGTCGATAATGGTTCCCTCCCAGCGGAGAATCGGCCCCGTGGGAGGCCGGGGCCGCAACCTGCGCAGAATCGGTATCACCACCGTGGGTCCCGAGACCACCAATATTGCACCGAGCAGAACCGCCAGATCCGATGACAGATCGGTGACCAGAAACGCGGTGACCGATCCCACGATCCAGGTGACGAGAACCCCAAGGGTGACCAGTCTCAACACCGGTTGCCGACCCATCGATAGCGCCGACAACCTGAGTGACATACCGCTGTCGAACAGCAGCAAACCAGTGGCGAGGGACACCGCGGGGAAAAGGAGGTCCCCAAACATTGCGTCGGGGTCGACGAGCCCGGTGACCGGCCCCGCGATAAACCCCGCCAACAGCAAGACCAGGATCGACGGAACTCGAATCCGGCTGGCAAGCCATTGGCCACCAACGCCGAAGGCCACAATGACCGTAAGTCCGACGAGAACGTCCTGTTCCATGGCGCAAGCCCTCGAGAATTAGCAGTATGTTCAGCATACGGGGCAGAGTTCGGCCGCCCGACTGAGCTCATCTCATACCCGCTCCCCCAGAGCCCCATCCGCTCCGCGTCTCCCCCGCTCCGCGGTGGAGACGAAGCGTTTTGGCTTCTCTCACGTAGTCCCCGGCGCGGTCAGGTCGCGAAATGCGGCCGTATCCGAAGTCATCACCCCGAGTACGCTCGGAGGGCCAATGGGAAGCGAGTCGAAAAGAGGTCCCCACCATGGCTGTCCCCGTTATTGCCGATGTCACCGCCCTCGTCGTGACCGACCCACAGAACGACTTTCTCAGCGAAAAGGGCGTGTTCTGGGACGCGGTACAACAAAGCGTCATCGAGAACAACACCATCGACAACATCGAGACCATGTTCCAGGCTGCTAAAGAGGGCGGGGTTCCCGTGTTCATCTCGCCCCACTACTACTTCCCGTGGGACCATCAGTGGAAGTTCGGAGGCACCATCGAAAAGGCGATGCACGAGGTCGGAATGTACGATCGGCCGGACCCGCTCGATCTGACCGGGTTCGAAGGCTCCGGCGCCGACTTCCTGGATCAGTACAAGCAGTACATCCACGACGGCGAGACCGTGGTGGCCAATCCACACAAGGTCTACGGACCGGAGAACAACGATCTGTTCCTCCAGCTGAGAAAGCGGGGCATCGATTCGGTGTACCTGTGCGGCATGTCGGCCAATCTGTGCACCGAGGCGCACCTGCGCGCGATGCTGGAGAGCGGATTCGACGTGACGGTGGTGAAGGACGCTACCGCGGCGGCCATACTCCCCGATCTCGGCGACGGGTACGCCGCGGCGATGACCAACTTCAGGTTTCTCGCCAACGCCGTCGTCACGACCGAGGAAGCCTCGCTGGCACTCAGGAGCGCCAAGACGAGCTAGCCCGACCGGCCACTCGAAGCGGTCACGGCCGAGCGCGTGGCGCCGGGCTGCGCTGTGCCACGATAGGCCAGCCGTGCTGTCGCGTTTCTTGCTAGGCCGTCGCGGTATTTCGCTGTGCGTTCGGCGCCCTCTTGCCGACTTCCGGCCTCAACTCCGATCTCGGGTTGGCCGATGGTGATCTGGGAGCCCTGGTAGGGGGCCTGAGCCCATGAGGAACCCAATGACCAAACGCACCGGTTGGATCATTGCGGCGTTCGCCCTAGCGATCGGGGCATGCGGCGCCGGCACCAACGACGACTCATTTGACCCCATCGCCGATGGCAGCCCCGTCACGGATGCGGCGCCCGTGACCACCGCCCCGTCGACGACCACGACCACCGTGTCACCGTCGACAGTGACCACCCAGCCAACGACGACGACCACCACGCCACCGACCACGACCACCCAGCCAACGACGACGACCACCGCCTCCGGCTCGCCGGAGCTGCTGGCGATGCAAAGCGCCTTCCAGCGCAGCGCCGAGGTCACGTCCGGGCGGATGGAGGGATTGATAGAGATCACCGGCCTCGACCCGTCTCAGGGCTTCACCGAGATGGTGATCCCATTTGGTGGTGCGTTCGACAACGCCTCGGGCAACTTCTCCTTCTACATGGATATGAGCAGCTTCGCCGACGCGGCAGGAGATGAGCTGCCGCCAGAGTTTGCTGACCTGTTCGGCGAGATGGAGGTCCGCCAGATTGGCGACACCGCCTACCTCAAGTTCCCCTTGTTCACCGCTCTATTCGGGGCGGAGACTCCGTGGATCTCGATGCCGGCCGAAGAGGGAGACGTCGCCAGCGGATTCATGACGACATCGCCGGGGAATCCATCCGAGATCCTCGGGTCGTTCGAGGATGCCGGCGCCACCGTCGATGTCATCGGCACCGAGACCGTGAACGGAGTGAATGCGACCCATTACCGGGCGGTGTTCGACATGGAAGCGTTGCTGGCCCAGGCCACGCCGGAGGAGCGGGCCCGGCTCGAGGCTCAGGGCCCCATCCCTGTGGACTTCATGCCCATGGACGTCTGGATCTCCGACGATGGCTTCGTCGTTCGGTTCGTCATGGAGGTCGATGGCAGCGCCGTCGAGACCACCCCAGACGAGAGCTTCGATCGAATGCTCATGCGGTACGACCTGTTCGACCTTGGGTCCGATGTCGTGATCGAGCCTCCACCGTCGGGGGAGGTAACCGATATCGAAGAGCTCGAAGGCTCCTTCGGGTTCCAGGCCTAACGGCCAAACTCCCTGGTGATTCCGGCGGCCGGGGCTCGACGGTCCGACCGTGTGTGACCCGATATCGGATAGGGTCGGGCGATGACCAGCAGCACCGAGGTCTGGCCCAACGGACAACCGACGGTCGGCGACACCGCCGAACGCACGCGAGTGATCGCGGAGGGGGACATCGAGGCCTTCACCGCGATCAGCGGTGACCGCAACCCACTTCACTATGACGAAGCGGTGGCGGCGAGCACGTCGTTCGGCCGGATCGTGGTGCAAGGCGGCGTCACGACGGCGATTCTCAACGCGGTAGTCGCCGAAGAGCTCCCGGGACCGGGCACGGTCTTTCTCCATGTCGACTGGAACTTCCGGGCACCGGTCAGGCCTGGTGATGTCATCACCGGTCGAGTGGAGGTCGTCGAGGTGCGTTCCGACAAGCCGATCACCAAACTGAAGACCACGGTGGTGCGGGACGATGGAGTGGTGGCCGTCGACGGCGATGCGCTGTGCTACACGATGCCGCTCCCGACCTGACCATAGTGGTCCCTGGCCGTACTGCCCGCCCGGGGACCTCTCAGAGGGGTGGCTGTGGGTGGACGTCGAGGTGGTCGAGCACCTTGATCAGGAGAAGAGCAAGTTGCTTCTGCTCAGCGGCGGTGAGGGCATCGAGCAGGTAGCCGAACTTGGCCTGTGCGTCCTCGGGCGTGATCTTCAGGGCGTCGAACACCTTCTTCTGCACGTAGGCGCGGTGGATCCGCACCGAGCCCCCGCCGAGTTCCCAGCCGTTGAGCACCATGTCGTAGGCCTTGGCAATGCACTTGCCCGGGTCCGTGGCCATGAATTCCTCGTGGCCGTCTTTGGGGCTGGTAAACGGATGGTGCACCGCGGTCCAGCGGTCTTCTTCCTCGTCGTACTCGAACAATTTGAGCCTGTAGTACCTACTGTTCGCACCGTTGAGCATCCGGAACCGGTACTTGCGGGGCTCCACGGAGAGCTGTGGCCACGCCTTGCCGTTGACAAGTGACGTGTCGCCGTGCCAGGCCGGAACGATACTCGGTTCGGGGAGTCCCTCGTCGTCTTCTTTACGACAATCTCAAAAGCGTAGTTATAGAACGATTTGGTAAAGATCTCAGATTGAATAAACAGCATATGGAGTTTTCCGCACA
>JACZST010000117.1 GCA_022574065.1 Acidobacteriota bacterium | reverse complement strand
GCCCGTGCCAGGAAGCACTCCGAGTAGCGGCACCTCCGGTAGGGCAACGGAGGCAGAGCCGTCATCCACAAGCATGATGTGGTCGCAGGCCAGAGCGAGCTCGTAGCCACCGCCGGCCGCGGTCCCGTTGATCGCAGCCATGTAACGCTGTCCCGAGTTACGGGTTGCGTCCTCCATGCCAAAACGAGTTTCGTTGGTGAACTTGCAGAAGTTGACCTTCAGCGCATGACTCGACTCGGCGAGCATTGTGATGTTGGCCCCCGAGCAAAAGACGCGGTCGTTCAGGGAGCCGATGAGAACGGCCCCTACCCCCGGATGCTCGAAGCGGAGCCGTTGGACGGCGTCATACAGCTCGATATCCACTCCAAGGTCATAGGAGTTCATCTTGAGCTTGTAGTCACCGAGCCCTGCATCCTCGTCTACGTCCAGGTCGAGCCGCGCCACTTGCCCGTCCACCGACAGTCGCCAATGCCGGTACCGACTGGGGTGGGTGCGAAATTCGACCGATTTCTGCCTCATGACGTACGATCGAGTTCCCGGAGCCGAAAGCGCTGGATCTTGCCGGTTGCCGTCTTCGGGAGTTCTTCGACGAACTCGATCCAACGCGGGTACTTCCACGGTTCGAGACGGTTCTTCACGTGCTCCTGCAACTCGGTCACGAGCCCATCGCCAACTCTTGTCTCTCCGATGAGGATGACAAAAGCCTTGGGCTTGAGGTTTCCTGCCTCGTCGGCGCGTGCAATGACTGCGGCTTCGAGCACTGCCTCATGCTCGGCGATGGCTGACTCGACCTCGAACGGAGAGACCCAGTTGCCGCCAACCTTGAACATGTCGTCGCTGCGGCCGCCGTAGTGGTAGTAGCCGTCGAGGTCACGCGTGTACTTGTCCCCGGTGCGAGTCCACGGGCCCTCGAAGGTCCTGATGTCCTTGTCGTCCTGATTCCAATATCCGGCCGCACTAGAGGGGCCGCTGACGAGCAGCTCGCCGAGCTCACCGGCCGGGACCTCATCGCCTGAATCGTCCACGATCTTGGCGTCGTAACCGGGCACGGGAGTTCCCGATGAGCCGTAGCGAACGTCGCCTGGGCGGTTGGAAAGGAAAATGTGGAGCATCTCGGTCGATCCGATCCCGTCGAGGATCGGAACCCCGAACCGCTCCTCCCACGCATTCCCTACCACCTCGGATAGCGCCTCCCCTGCAGAAACACATCGACGAAGCCGCGAGCTCCCGGACTCCGGCGTGTTTTCCGGATCCGCCAGCAACGCCGCATACAGGGTGGGGACCCCGAAGAACACGGTCGGCTGGTGCTTCGCCATGATCTCCATGACGACATCGGGGGTGGGACGGCCGTCGAGCAGTACCGCGGTGGCACCGACTCGCAGCGGGAAGGTCATCGCGTTGCCAAGCCCGTAGGCGAAGAAGAGCTTCGCCGCCGAATACACCACGTCGTCTTCTCCCAAGCCCAGGATGCTACGACCGTAGGTGTGGGCGGTCTGGGCCAGCGACCGGTGCCGATGCCGCACACCCTTGGGTAGACCTGTCGAACCAGAGGAGTACAGCCAGAAGGCGACGTCGTCCTTGCCCGTGTCCGCGGCAGCCAATCGATCTGAGGCCGTTGCTACCAGCCCATCGAGGGTGGGATGATGGCCGTCGTGAGCACCGGAGACGACGACGTGTTCCAGATACGGCAGGTCCTCCAGGATGGGGGCGAAGCGCTCGAGGAGCTCCGAGGAGACGATGAGGGCACGGGCCTGGCAGTCCCTGAGCACATAGTCATAATTCTCGGTCGTGAGCAACGTATTCATGCAGATCGGGACGACGCCCGCCTTGATCGCCCCCCAGAACACCGCGGGGAAGTCGAAGGTATCGAGCATGGCCATCGCCACCCGATCGTCGCGACCCAGACCCATGCCGAGCAGGGCCGATCCCACCGCGTCGACACAGCTCTGCAAGTCACCATAGGTATGGGATCCGGTGCGGTCGATGAAGGCGACCCTGTCGGCGGACGCCGGGGCGTTGTCGATGAAATCGACGGCGGCGTTGTAGGCCTCTGGCAAGGCAAGGAGGTCCTGCACCCGGTAACCGTACCGGACCAGCAGGGGCATCGCACGCGACCCGACTGCGATCCGAGGGTCAGTCGGCGTCGCCCTCAGGTGCAGATTCGGTGGGCCTCGTCAGCGAGTAGATCTTGATCGGACGGGATACCCCTTTGAGCGTGACCTCGTCGACGACCTCGCCAGAGACCGTGCCTTGAGCCTTCATCATCGTGCGGTCGCTCACCAGGATCTCCCCTGGTTTGGCTCGATCGGAGAGTCGGGCAGCCAGGTTCACCTCGTTGCCAAGCACCGTGTAGTCGAGGTGCCATCATTCCCTCTCCGTGTCGCAAGCCCATGGAGCGGGGCCCCGATGCCGCCGTGTGCCAAACCTACAGGGGTTGACAACAGCCCGCCACGGCAGATCCTTGGGACCAAAACCAGGTCCGCGCCGCGGTCGGATCATGTCGGAGCAACACACATCAGGCGCGATGGCGCCGACAGGTTGGGGACGGTTTTCAGTCCGAGGTTCGGTCCGCAGGGCGGGCTCAACGGCCTCGGTCGCGGGAGCGCCTCGGCCGGGCGAAGCTGACCGTCAGGTCGCGACCGTCGAGCTTCGACCCATGCAGCGCTTCGACCGCGGTGCGGGCGGCCGGTTTTGGCATGTCGACGAAACCGAACCCCTTGGAGCGCCCGGTTCGCCGGTCGGTGATGATCGTGGCCTGGTGAACCTCGCCGTAGCGTCCGAACAGCCCCTGGATGTCTTCGGCGGTGGCTCCCCACGGCAGGTTCGCCACATACACACTCTGCCCACCTTCGACCGCATGACGCGGTTGCCGCGGCCTGGAATTCGCCTTTCGCCCTGATCTCTCGGAGGCAGAGTCACCGATCCGGTGCCCTCCGTTGTGGAGCATGTCGAGTCGAGGCGCCTCGATCGGTGCTCGCAGGTCGAGATCCTGCTGCATACGGCGCACGGCCCGCTGCTGCTCGCCGGTAACCAGGCTGACCACCGTCCCCGTAGCGCCGGCTCGGGCGGTGCGTCCCGACCGGTGCAGGTAGTCCTTGTGGTCGGCCGGGGGATCGAAGTGGATCACGGATGCGACCGCATCGATGTGGATGCCTCTTGCGGCCACGTCGGTTGCGATCAGCGCCTGGGCGCGGCCGGAGGAGAACGCCTGGAGAGCCCGGTTCCGCTGGTTCTGGGAACGTCCGCCGTGCATGGCAACCGCACCTACTCCCAGTTTCTTGAGCTGCTTGGCGAGCCGGTCGGCACCGTGGCGGGTCCGGGTGAACACGATGGAGCGGCCAGCCGTCTCGACCAGGTCCGCGGTGTGCTGAACCCGATCATGGTGCTGCACCAGCCAGAAGTGGTGCCTGGCGTCGATCGTCTCTGCCTCCACCGTCCCCGTCTCGTGGCGGACGGGATCCCGCTGGTAAGCACGGCTCAGCACCGCCACATCACCGTCGAGAGTCGCCGAGAACATCAGTGTCTGTCGACGCTGCGACGTCCGGTCGAGGATTCGTCTCACCGCGGGGAGGAATCCCATATCGGCCATCCGGTCTGCTTCATCGACGACGACGATGTCGACTCTGCTCAGGTCGACAGATCGCTGCTCGATGAGGTCCTCGAGCCGCCCGGGAGTGGCCACCAGGACGTCGACCCCCTTTCGCAGTGAACCTTTCTGGGGTCCGTATCCCACGCCGCCGTAGACGGCGAGCACGTTGCGGTTCGCTGCTCCGGCGAGCGGAGAGAGCTCCTGTTTGATCTGCTCGGCAAGCTCTCTGGTTGGAGCAAGGACCAGGGCTCGGGGTTGACGGCTATTCGCCTTGTCCACCCTGGCGAGCAGGGGGAGCCCGAAGGCGAGGGTCTTGCCGGATCCGGTTGGGGCCTCGCCGGACACGTCCTTGCCGGCGAGGACGTCGGGGATGGTGGCTGCTTGGATGGGGAACGGCTCGACGATGCCTTGTTTGGTGAGGACGCGGACGAGCGGGTCGGGTAACCCGAGCTGGGCGAACGTGGTCATGCTGAAAACTCCTGGGCCCCCGGTTGGGGTATAGAGGTGTATGTGCCGATCTCTCGCTCGATCGTGTGGCTTCCATTGCCAAAGCGATCGAGAGTCGGCCGAAGAGGCGGTCCAACCGGGTGAGAAACTCGGCCGTGTGATCACCGGGGAAGCGACTATGCGCTGGCCTCCACCCGGTGCGGCGACAGGAACCATACCGGGGACCCAGGGCTATCGAGCAAACGAGTGCGCCGGTAATCGGCTTTTCCCGTCTGTGGCGGTACCTTCCGGACCGTGACCGAACAGCGAGCAGCCACCGAGGTGCCAAACGGCATCGACCGGCTTCGATCACTGATCGCACAAGACCACATCGATCAGGGCGCCGACCTGCTCGCCGAGCTTCGGGATGCGTGGCGCACTCGACCCGACAATTTCTCGCCAGAGGACGTCGCAGCCCTCCAGGAGCTGGCAACAGAGATCACCGATGCTCGGATGGCTGCGGTCGATAGGGAACTGAGCGACACGTTCGGCTTCTCGTCGTTCCGCCAGGGACAACGCGACATCATCGAGGCCGTCCTCGCCGGGCGGGATTGCATCGGGATCATGCCGACCGGGGCCGGCAAGTCGCTCACCTACCAGCTCGTCGCCCGAGTGCTCGGCGGGACAACGCTTGTCGTTTCCCCACTCATCGCGCTGATGAAGGACCAGGTGGACGCACTCACCGAGTTTGGCGTGCGGGCAACGTTCCTCAACTCGAGCCTCGAGCCCGAGGAGCGAAGAAACCGGGTCGAACGAATGCGACGCGGCGAGTACGAGCTGGTGTATGCGGCGCCGGAAGGCATAGAAGCCTCGGTCGGACTTGCACTCTCCGGTGTCGACCTACGGCTCGTTGCCGTCGACGAGGCACACTGCATCAGCCAATGGGGCCATGACTTTCGTCCCGCCTACCGCAACCTGCGCGGCCTCAAGGAACGTTTCGGCGTTCCCGTGCTCGCGCTCACCGCCACCGCAACGGCCGAGGTCACCAAGGACATCGAGGGTCAGCTCGGACTCACCGACCCAGCACAGTTCCGGGGCTCGTTCTTCCGACCCAACCTGCACATCCACGTATACAAGAAGGGGGAGCACGACGGGCGTCGGATCAGGGTGAAGGAATCGATCGGCAAGCTCTGCCTGGCTCGTCGCGAGGAGAGTGGCATCGTCTACACGTTGTCGAGGAAATCGGCAGAGTCGACCGCCGAATACCTCACCAGCCTCGGGATCAGAGCCCTCCCCTACCACGCCGGCATGGATCCTGCAGAGCGCACCCTGGTGCACGACGCGTTCACGCGAGATGACGTCGACGTCGTTTGCGCCACGGTGGCCTTCGGCATGGGGATCGACAAGTCCAACGTCCGGTACGTCATCCATCGCGACATGCCAAAATCGATCGAGGGTTACTACCAGGAGATCGGCCGGGCAGGACGGGACGGCCTGCCGAGCGATTGTGTCCTCTTCTACTCGTGGGCAGACGTGGTCAACATCGATCGGATGACCGACGCCTCGGAGCAGGCCGACTGGCATCGCCGTCAGGTGCGATCGATGTACAACTGGGCGGAACGGCGATCATGCCGGCATCAATCCGTGGCGGGCTGGTTCGGCGAACAGCTCGATCTATGTCGGACCTCGTGCGACGTTTGCCTCGACGCCGACATCCTCGGCGGCCTGACCGCGGTACGCCCAACGACAAGCCCGGCAGTCGTCGAAGCGACTGCAGGGTTACGTGACTCGCCGCTCTTCGAGGAGCTGAGGGCGTTGCGCCGTAGCCTGGCCGACGAACGGAACGTGCCAGCCTACGTGGTGTTCAGCGACGCCACCTTGCTGGCGATGACGGAGCTACGGCCGACGACGGAGGCTGAGCTGCTGTCCATCAGCGGGGTCGGCCCCAAGAAGCTGGCGACGTTCGGCGATGCCTTCCTCGAAGCGATCCACCGCGCAAGCTGAGCGCCGGCTGGGGCCAACCTAGGATCGGTTCGATGCAGTTTGCTTCTGAGTTTGTACCGGGCGCAACCTCGAGTAACACGACCGAGATCGACATCGAGGCCCGCATCCACAGCCTGCTGATCACTGAAGAACGCCTTCGCGAGCTGGTCAAGAATAAATCGT
>JACZST010000116.1 GCA_022574065.1 Acidobacteriota bacterium | reverse complement strand
ACGTAATACGTAATACTTCCCCCGCCGCGACCACGGTTCATCTCTGAACTCATCGCTAGTCTCAGAACATGTCCCGGGTCCTGATCGTCACCGACGACGTACGCGACCGCGACCAGGTCCACGCTGCCCTGAGTTTGCGAGGTAACGAGCTGATCGACCACGAAGACCCAGGCTCCGCCGCCGCCCGAGCGGCAACGGAGTCGGTCGATGTTGCGGTCGTCGACCTGCAGGTTGGATCGATGGGCGGGATGGCGATCGCTAGGGACTTCCGGGCTCACGACGAGCAGATCCCGGTTGTGCTGCTGCTGGATCGACAGGCCGATACCTTCCTCGCCGGGCGATCGGGTGCTCAGGCCTGGGTCACCAAGCCGTTCACCGCGGCGGCGCTACGTGCGGCGATCAGCACCGCGACGAGGTCCGAGGTCGCCGTCACCGAGCCTCCGAGTACCAGCCCCCGCCAGGTGATGCGATGAGCGCTGTTCAGATCTTCTACTTGGCGTTGTTCGGCATCTGCATTCTGTCCTCGGGCTTTTTCTCGGGTTCGGAGACAGCATTGATCGGTATCGGCAGAGAGCGAGTCCACCAACTCGATGGCGAGGGGAAGGCGGGTCGGCGAGTCCAGCAGCTCCTCGCCGACCCAGAGCGGACGTTGGCAACCCTCCTGGTCGCCAACAACCTGGTCAACGTGCTGGCGGCCGCCGTGGCCACAGCGCTGTTCATCGGGCTGATCGGCGCGCAGTGGGGACCGTGGCTGGCCACCGGCGTCGTGACCGCGGTGCTGCTGGTGTTTGGCGAGATCACTCCGAAGACTCTGGCCAACCGCTACCCGGAGCGGTTCGCCCTCGCCGTTGCGCCTGTCATCTGGCAACTGTCGCGGGTCCTGGCCCCGGTCGCCACCTTTTTCAGGGCGATCACCGCGTTTCTGCTTCGGATGCTGCGCATTCCGGTCGGCTCCGACCAGGACGGTGTCACCGAGGCCGACATCAAGGCTCTCACCGAACTCGGCTTCCAGGGCGGCGAGATCGAGGGCGTCGAGCGCGAGATCATCGACGCTCTGTTCGACCTCGCCGACCGCCCGGTGCGAGAGGCGATGACGCCGCGACCCGATCTCGTCACTCTCCAGGAACCGGTGACGATGGATGACGTGCGTAAGGCGGTCGCCGCCACCGGCCACTCTCGCTACCCGGTGATCGACGGGGACGTGGACAACCTGCGCGGGCTGCTCTATGTCAAAGATCTCCTGCCCCTACTCGACGAGCCGGATTCCAACGAGATCCACCGAATGTTGCGACGCCCAAACTTCATCCCGGAGACCACTTCGATCCTCGCCACGCTCACCGACATGCGCCAACGGCGCTATGCCATTGCCTGTGTGGTCGATGAGCACGGTGGCGTCGAAGGCATCGTGACGGCAAAAGACCTGCTCGCCGAGCTGGTCGGCGAGCTCCAGGACGAGTACGACCCTGGTGTTCCCACCGTTGTGCGGGTCGGGAGCCAGAACTGGATCGCCGATGGCCGCGTCGCAGTCGAGGACCTCTCTCAGGAGATCGAGCGACCGATCCCCGAGGGTCCGTACACCACCGTGGCCGGGCTGTTCATGGCACTGGCCGGACGGGTGCCAGCCGAGGGGGACACGGTGGAGGTAGACGGGGTGGAGCTCACCATCCTGCAAATGGACCGCAACCGCGTCGACCGGCTGGACGTGTCCACTTCGTAGACACCGGCCCTGCGAACCCAGGGCTCCTAGGGCCGCCTTCGGGCCCTCACAGCCCAAGGTTGGAGGGAACAAGCCTGGATACCGCTGAACTTTGGGCCCGCAGGGTCGCCTACCGGACTTACGAGCCCTGGGTTCGTAGGGCCGCGGCGGCCGATCCGGCGACGGCGGTACACTGCACACATTCGGGACGTGGCGCAGCTTGGTAGCGCGCATCGTTCGGGACGATGAGGCCGCCGGTTCGAATCCGGCCGTCCCGACCGAAGCCCCGCCTTCTGTGGTGGGGCTTCGTCGCGCCTAGGCTCGCCGCGAGTCCACAAGGAGGCGACCCATGCCCGGTGCTCAAGGGATCGCCGGAGTATTCCTGGATAGCGCCGACCCGGCGGAGGGCGGGAGACACGCCCGCATCCGCGACCCGGAGGGCAACCGGGTCGAGCTGTATGAGGAGCTACCACTGGCCCCCGATTCGCCGTATCGGACACACGACCAGCACTCGTAATACGATGTACGTAATACGTAATACGCGGCACGGAGTGCTGCTATGCCAGCAGTAACTCTGCGATCTGCACTGCGTTCAACGCGGCGCCCTTGCGCAGGTTGTCGCCGACCACCCACAGGCTGATGCCACCCGGCTCGCCGATGGTCTGTCGCACCCTTCCAACCAAAACGTCGTCGATCCCCGCCGAATCCAGCGGGGTCGGAACCTTCTCGTCGCTCCAAACCTGCAACCCCGGCGCCGTCGACAGCAAGCCGCTCGCCTCTTCCAGCTCCATCGGGCGCTCGAAAAACATGGTGGCGGCGATGCCGTGTCCGACCATGGTCGGCACGCGCACGCATGTCGGTTCCACCCGGATCCCGGGCGCGTCCAGGATCTTGCGGGTCTCGTTGACCAACTTCCACTCCTCGTCGGTATAGCCGTCTTCGGTGATCGACCCGGCCAGCGGCACCACGTTGAACCCGATCGGTCTGGCGTACAGATCGTTCCCGGGGTCGCTCCAGCCACCTCCGACCAGTGCATCTACGTCGGATCCAAGCGCTGCGACCTCTTCGGCGAGCAGATCGATACCTCGCCTACCCGACCCTCCCGTTGCCTGGTAGGAGGCAACGCTGAGCCGGTCTATCGGAGCCGCAGCGTGGAGGGGGCCGGCGGCCATCATCAGCGTCATCGTCGTGCAGTTCGGGTTGGCGATGATGCCTTGGTGGTCAGCGATAGCGGCGTCGTTGATCTCAGCAACTAGCAGCGGCACGTCGGCGTCCATGCGGAACGCAGAAGAGTTGTCGATGACCGTCGCCCCTGCTGCAACGAATCGGGGAACGTGCTCCCTCGACCGCTCTCCTCCGGCTGAGAACAGGGCGATGTCGATGCCCGCCGGGTCGGCAGTAGCGAGATCCTCCACCACAACATCGCCCCACGGCGTCTCGACAACGGCGCCGGCGGAGCGGGCGGAAGCGATGAGCCTGATCGCCGACGCCGGGAATTCGCGCTCGGCCAGGATCGACCGCATCGTGCGACCGACGGCTCCGGTGGCGCCGACCAGCGCAATCGACGGACTGGCGAGCCGGTTCACGACACCACCTCCACGAACCCCTCGTGCAGGGCGCGGACGGCGTTCTCGGCGTCCGCGGCGCGGACCAGACATGAGACGCGGATCGCGGAGGTCGAGATCATCTCGATGTTGATGCCGGCGTCGGACAGGATCCGAAACACCCTCGCCGCTATACCCGTCTCTGTTTTCATACCGGCTCCGACCACAGAGATCTTGGCGAGATCGTCATCGACATCGACACTGCTGGCGCCGACCGCCTGTGCCGCGCCCTCCGCTGCCTTGCGGGCGGCATCCGCCGCTTCGGCCGGCACCGTGAACGAGATGTCACCAAATCCGTCGATGCTGACGTTTTGGATGATCATGTCTACGTTGACGCCGGCCTCGGCGATCTCCTCGAAGAGCGCGGCGGCTACGCCGGGCCGGTCGGGCATGCCGTGGATGGTGAGCTTCGTCTCCGCATCGTCGTGAGCGACACCCCTGACCGCCGGCTCTTCCATCGTTTCCTCCTTGACCCATGTTCCCACGCCATCGTGAAACGATGACCGGACATGGATCGGAATGTCGTGCCGCAACGCGTATTCGACGCTTCGCGGCATCAGCACCCCTGCCCCCGCGCCGGCATATTCCAACATCTCCTCGTAGGAGATCTCGTCGAGCTTTCGGGCGGCGGCGACCAGTCGCGGGTCGGCGGTGAAGATGCCGTCCACATCGGTGTAGATCTCACACACATTTGCGCCGAGGGCCGCGGCGAGCGCCACCGCCGTGGCGTCGGATCCGCCCCTTCCCAGGGTGGTGACGTCCTTCGAGTCGGGGCTCACGCCCTGGAAGCCGGCGACGATGACGACCTTGCCCTCGTCGAGGGCATCTCTCACCCGGAACGGGGTGATGTCGACGATCTCGGCCTTGCCGTGCACCGAGGTGGTGAGGATGCCCGCCTGTGACCCGGTGAAACTCACCGCGGGAACTCCATAATCCTCGATAGCCATGGCCACCAGCGCCATCGAAATCCGTTCCCCGGCGGTCAGGAGCATGTCCATCTCACGGGGGTGGGCCCGCTCCGACACGTTCCCTGCCAGACCGATCAACTCATCGGTGGTCTCTCCCATCGCCGAGACCACCACAACGACCCGATTGCCGGCGGTGTGGTTCTCGGTGACGCGCTCGGCGACATGCCTGATGCGATCCGCATCCGCAAGAGAGGTGCCACCGAACTTCTGGACGACCAGGGCCATAGCGCACAAAGTGTAGGGCGGGGACCGGATTCAACCGGTCTCGGCTCGTTTCTCTTGTCGCACGAATCTCTTTTCACACCGAGGAAGATCCGGGACACGACGATGCTCAGCGACGCCTCTTCCGGCCGATCACGGCCACCGCGGACCGGTTACGCTCGTGACGATGGCAACCGACAAGCGTGATCGCCAACGGGCGAACCGTGAAGAGAAGAAGGCCAACGAGGCCAAGGTCAAGCGGCGCCAAGATGCCTACGCCCGCATCAAGAAATGGGCGATCTACGCCGTCCTGATCGCCGCCTCGCTCGTCGCCTTCACCGTCTTCTTCCGCTGAGTGGTCGTCGACCTCCACACCCATTCGGACCAATCGGACGGCACGGACAGCCCGGCCGAGTTGATTCGCCTGGCCAATGAGGCAGGGTTGAGTGCGATCGCCCTCACCGATCACGACACGCTGTCCGGGGTCGAGGAGGCGCGCAAGGCAGCCGGCAGCGCGGGGCCGAGATTGGTAGCCGGCGTCGAACTGTCCGTCGAGCACGACAACGTCAAGATCCACCTGTTGGCCTACTTCCTCGAACCAGGCACCGGGCCGCTCCAGGACCGTCTCGCTGAGCTGAGGGCGGGTCGACGCCGCCGTAACGTCGAGATCCTTGCCCGCCTACGCGACCTGGGTTATGACATCGAAGAGCACGACGTGGCCGCCCAGACCACTGGGGAGGCGGTGGGTCGGCCCCACATCGCCGACGCGCTCGTGGCCAAGGGCCTGATTGGATCCAGGGCGGAGGCGTTCGACGGCCTGCTGAGCGACGGCGGCGTCGCGTACGTGCAGCGGCCCAGGCTCAGCGCAAAGGAAGCAATTCAACTCGCAACCGCCTCGGGGGCCGTGACCTCTGTTGCCCATCCGTACACGATCGACATGAACGCGAGCACCTATCCGGCGCTGTTCGAGGAGCTGGGCGACGCAGGCCTCACCGGGCTCGAGGCGTTTTACCCAGAGCACGCACCGAGCCTGCGGGAACACCTGGCCGCGCTCGCCAGCGACCTCGGGCTCGTGGCAACGGGGGGATCCGACTACCACGGCGCCGGCAAGCCAGGGCTGAAGGTGGGTACGGGAAGAGGGGACCTCGTAGTGCCGGACACAGCGCTGAGCGAGCTGGAAGAAAGAAGGGTTTGAGGCTTGAGTCGCAAGTCGCAAGTCGCAGGTCGCAAGGCGGAGGTCGCAAGTCACAAGTCGCGAGCTTGGGGGACTCGTTGCCTCTCCCTCGGGGTGAGGTGCCGAGCGGAGCGAGGCGGAGGGGGTCAGACCGTTGTCGCGACCACGGCTCGACCCCCTTCCCCTCCCTACGGTCGGGACCCCCCCCTGAGCGGGGAGCAATTGGCTCGCGCCCACGGTCTGACCCCCTCCCCTCCCTACGGTCAGGACCCCCTGAGGGTGGAGCAAATTGGCTCGCGACCACGCCCTGACCCCAACCGTCGGACCGTCGGACCGTCGGACGGACTACGACTCCGGCCTCATCGTGGGAAACAGGATCACCTCTCGGATGTGCTCCCGATCGGCCAGCAGCATCACCAACCGGTCGACGCCGATGCCGAGACCGCCGGTCGGGGGCAGCCCGTATTCGAGGGCCCGTAGGTAGTCCTCGTCGATGGGATGGGCCTGGTCGTCGCCACCTGCACGCGCCGCCGCTTGAGCCTTGAATC
>JACZST010000003.1 GCA_022574065.1 Acidobacteriota bacterium | reverse complement strand
GGATCGACTTGGCGGCGTCGGCCGCCTCGTCGAGCGAAATGCGCTCGTCCGCCGTCACCATCTAGGCATCCTAAGGACGCGCACCGATAGGTGACCGGTCGTCTCGACAGAAGTGGCGCCATTTTCCCGCTCTTGCCGCTTCGCGGCGGGCCGCTAGGGCCACGGCTCCGCAAATGGTCTTGCGACAGAGACCGGATCGTGCCCTATTTGCGGAGCCTCTTAAGAGACGAGGCGACTGCGTCGCCTCGTCTCATCCACTGGAGACGGATGCCGTCCGACTGTCGTTCAGATCCGTTCCCCCCGTCCGGGGTGCCCCGGCCCGTTTTGCTCCGAACCGATCGGGGTGGCGTAACGTCTCGTTGGGGTCAGATCATCGCGTCTTTCGAACGATTCCGCTAGGTACATTTTTCGATTAGTCCCTAGCCGTTTCAGCCGCGGACCGCGGCCGCTAACCCCGCATACTTGTCGAGCTTTTCGATCACGATTTCCGGCTCGACCGGCGGCAGGCCGAACACGGCGCGCGTCACCCCAAGGTCCTGCAACTGCATCAGCTGGTCGAGGTCGCGCGGTGCCTGCCAGATGGTGAGCTCGAGCGTGCCCGGATCGCGCCCGGCTTCAGCGAGGACCGTGTGCAGCTCTTCGATCTTGCCGGCGATGTCGTGGCGGGTGCCGATCGGCATCCACCCGTCGCAGAACTCTGCGATGTCGCGCATCGTTCGCGGGCCGGCTGCTCCACCGAGGTGGATCGGGGGGTGTGGTTTTTGGATCGGTTTTGGCCAGGCCCACGACGGGGTGATGTTCACGTGCTCGCCGTGGAACTCGGCTTCGTCCTTGGTCCACAATTCGATCATCGCCAGCACGTTCTCACGCAGAATCGCCCTGCGGTCGGTGTAGGCCACGCCATGGTTGGCTATCTCCTCCTTGTTCCAGCCATAGCCGACGCCGAACAGCACCCGCCCGTTGGAGATCACGTCCAGCGAGGAAACTTCCTTCGCCAGCCACAGCGGATCGCGCTGGGCGACAAGAGTGATCCCGGTTCCAAGCCTTAGCGTGTCGGTGACCGCAGCGGCAGCGGCGAGCGCCACGAACTGGTCATGGGTTCTCCAGTACTGCTCGGGTAGCGGGTCGGCACCCTCGACCCCACCCCATGGCGTGTCGCGGGAGATCGGGATGTGGCTGTGCTCCGGGAACCACAGCGACTCGAAGCCGCGTGCCTCGACTTCCTTGGCGAGTTCGATCGGTTGGATGGTTTTGTCGGTCGGGAAGATGAATACGCCGAACTGCATGATGCGGCGAGGCTAGCCGTTGCCTGGTCGGGGGCCGGGGGTCAGACTCCGGCGCCAACCAGGGCGGAACGCAGGAAGTCGTCGACCTGCTCGAAGTAGGGTTCGAACGCCGCCAGATCCGAATGCGTACCGCCTGGGACGGTGATGAGACGGCTGCCCGGCAGGTGCTCGTGAAGGCTCAGCGCATCCTCGACCGGGACCACGTCGTCGGCGTCGCCGTGCAACAGCAGCACAGGCACCTTGACTTCGCCGATGCGGTTGCGTGGTGCGATGTCATCGAAGGAGACGCCGATCATCCGCCGGATCACACGCAGCAGCGTCCACTTCACCGGGGCCGGGTACGGGATGGCTCGCCACATCAGCTCCTCGGGGTGAGCAAACGACGCCACGGCGACGACGGCATCGATCGTGGTGTCTCGCGATGCGGCGAGGATTGCCGCATCGATCGTGGTGTCTCGCGATGCGGCGAGGATTGCCGCCGCCGCCCCCACCGAGTGGCCGATGACCCCGACCGTGGTGACATCATCTCGGTCGTGGAGCCAGGCCAGGGCGGTGTCCAGGTCCTCGGCGAACCGCGGCATCGACATGAAGTCTTCGTTGTCAGACAGGCCGTGGGTGCGTGCGTCGAGGAACAGCGCGTGGAAGCCGATGGAGTTGATGCCAGGCGCAATCGGCAGCATGTCGGTGGCGTTGCCTCCCCAGCCGTGAAGGACTACAACGGCAGGCGCCTCGGCGTCGACCGGGATGAACCAGGCATGGAGCCGCTTGCCGTTGGGACCGTCGATCCATACGTGCTCGCCCTCGAGACCGAGGTGGGCGGGCGTGGTATCGGGCATGGCGCGTTGGGGAACGGCAAAGAGGCGTTTGAGCATGGAGGGCGCGGCCAGGGCGGCACCAACCGCCAGTGCCACAGGGATGGCGATTGGAACGAGGATCTTTCTCACGGCATCGATGGTACGAGCAGTTGCCAGTTGCCAGTTCCCAGTTGCCGGGCTGCCCGTCGCCTGTGGCCGGTGGCCGGTAGAACCTAGGCCCCCCTCCCCGCCCCCGGCGGTGCTCCCCCAAAAGGGGGAGAAACACGCGGGTACTTGCTATTTGGAACTCACTCCGGCAGGGTGAAGGTCACGACTCCTCCCGGACCAGGCTCCGCCCAGATCTCGCCACCGAGCTCTTCGACCAGGGCGCGAGCGATGGCCAGCCCGAGACCCGCCCCGCCGGTCGTCCGGGAGCGAGCGGCATCCGATCGAGCAAACTCGTCGAACGCGGCTTCGGTGAAGGCAGGGGGGAATCCCGGGCCCTCATCGGTGACGCGCACTGTCGCAGGAGTACCGACGGTGATGGTGACCTCGGTCCCCGCGGGAGCGTGTCTGATCGCATTGTCGAGCAGGTTGCGAATCACTCGCCCGATCGGCTCGGGGCCGCTGCTGACCAGCAACGAGCCGTCGACATCGAGCCGAAGGTGTACACCGGCGCGCTGCGACACCGGCGCCAGCACCTCGATTGCCTCGTCGGCGATCTCAGCGAGATCGACCGGCACCCTCTCGTACTCGAACCCGCCGGATTCGATCCGGGCCAGCAGAAACAAATCGTCGACGAGCTGGTTGAGGATCCGCACGTCGTGCTCGATGCTCGCCAGATACCGTGCGGGGTCGGGGGCGACTCCATCCTGGAGCGCTTCGACCGCTGCCTGCAGGGCGGCGAGCGGGGACCGTAGGTCGTGACTCACCGAGGCAAAGAACGATCGCCTCGCCTCCTCGTCGCGCAGCCTCTCGGCGTCGAGGGCGGCCAGCCGTGCCGCCATCGCATCGACCGCGGTCGCCGCCAGCCCGACCTCATCGGCCCGGTCGACCTCGGTTCGAGCGGTCAGGTCGCCGTCTGCGATACGCGCCGCGGTACTGGCAAGCTTCTGTAGGTCTTCGGTCCAGGGTTTTGCCACCGACACGGCGAAGCTCAATCCTGCGATCAACCCGAGGCCCAACACGACGATCAACAGCTCGGCATCGTGCGTCGACAGGAACATCCGTTGCGCGGCCACTGCCGCACCGACGATGACGATGAGCAGTGCGGTGGCGATCAGCGCTACCAGGGTTCCTCGCAGGGTGGCGGCGCGGCGCGCCCATTGCGGAAGCAGCCATGCCCCGAGCGCGGAGACGAGCACCATGGCCAGGAGGATGCCGAGCAGCTCGATCCGGTCCGAGCCCGTCGGCTGCATAGCGATCTCGAACAAGGCAATACCGAGCACGATGGCTCCAATGGCAGCCCCGACGATCCTCATGGCTCGAACCGGTAGCCGACACCGCGCACGGTGGTGATCCAACGGGGCCGGTTCGGGTCGGGTTCGATCTTCTGGCGGAGGCGAGCGACGTGGACGGTGACCGTGGAAGGGTCCTGGTAATACGGCGATGAGTCCCAGACGTTCTCGAGCAGCGTCGATCGCGACATGGCAATGCGGGGCGATGCCGCCAGATAGGCGAGCAGGTCGAATTCCTTTGGCGTGAGCTCGACCGGATCTCCGTTCAGTCGCACTTCGCGGCTGGATCCGTCAACGACCAGTCCATCGAATTCGAGACGATCCGACACCACAGGGGTGCGAGCGCGGCGCAGTACCGACCGGACACGCGCCACCACCTCTCGCGGTGAGAAGGGCTTCACGACATAGTCGTCTGCGCCGAGCTCGAGTCCGACTATGCGGTCGGGCTCTGCGGTGCGTGCGGTCACCAGAATGACCGGCACCGAGCTTGTTTGCCGGAGGCGGCTGAGCACGGTGAATCCGTCGACCTCCGGCAGCATCACATCGAGCACGATCAGGTCGGGCTTGGCCGAAGCCGCAAGCTCGAGGGCTGCCTTGCCGTCCGCCGCCTGGTCGACGGCGTATCCCTCTCGCTCGAGGTAGGTGACGAGGACCTCTCGCACCATGGGCTCGTCGTCGACGACGAGGATGCGGCGAACTGCGCCGTTTCCGTTCGGGGACACAGCCCCATCGTACGGCTGTGTCCCCGAAAGCATCCTGTTTCTCACCCGAGCCGAGCGGTGCCGCCGGGGAGGTCCACGGCGTTGTTGCCAAGCTCGTAGTTCTCGTGGTCGGTCGCGTTGTCCGGGACCCGGCCGACGAGCGGCTTGAGGATGAACGGCAGCGGGCTGTCGTCCGGGTCCGGCTCGACCGAGATCACGATCGTGGCGCCGCTGAGGTCGGTTGGCAGGGTCACGCCCTCGGGGGCGTTCACCAGGAAGTCCTCGCCTGGGAAAGGGGGCCCGGGCTCGGGGCCCGAGAACGGAGCAGCGTCATCGGCGGCTGCCACGTCGAGGAAGGTGCCCGTTGACACCGGCGTCCCGTCGATGACCGCCCAGCCCTCATACTTCCATCCGGCGGGCAGCATCGGCAGATCGAGGCTTTGCGTCGGGCCAGGAACGGCAAGGAACCAGATGCCGCTGAGCTCATTGGTGTCGTCCCCGTTGGTCGGCGTCGCCAGGATCACCGAACCGGCGGCAGTAGCGAAGTCGGTCCCAAGCGCTGCCGGATGAGAAATGGACAGCTCGGCGCTGCCGTCGACGACATCACCTGCCACGAAGTGGGTGTCCGACGGCACGGCGTCGGTGTCGCCGGCCGGCTCGATCGTGACCACGATCGTCGTCGCCGTCTCCAGGTCCGCCACCGACAATCCGGCGATCGGGGCACCGTTGAGATCGACGATTGTGCCGTCTGCGACGTTGAACTTTCCGGCAGAGACTGGTACGCCGTCGATGATCGCCCAGTTCTCGTAGTGAACGCCGTTGGCGAGGGCGGGAAACCCTGTGATGTCGAGGGTCAGCATCGGGTCTGCCATGACGGTCGTGGTTGTTGTCGTCTCGGCGGTCGTGGTGGTTTCCGCAGCGGCCGTCGTTGTGGTTTCGTCTCCACTTTCCTCGCTGGTACCGCATGCAGCCGCGATCAGGCCAATGGCGAGCACCAGCACGGCCATCCGCAGCGAGTTCTTGTGGTTCATCATTTCTCCCTATCCATCGCGACAGCTCGATGGACTGGCCAACGGGAGTATCCCGCAGCACGTTCCGGAAAGGGGAGAAGTTCACCAGACGTTGTCAGCGTGTTCAGGGTTCTGTAACCCAGTGCAAGTAACAAGTAGCAAGTAACTTGGTGCTTGTTATTGTTTCTCTACGGTGCGCCTCCGCCGAGCCAGCGCACAAAGCCATCGAGGACCTCGCGGCTGGAGGAGGCGGCCCCAGCTGCTGCCTTGTCGAGCACGGCCCTGTATTCGTCTGCGGCAACGGCCAGCTCTTCACGTGACCACGGCCCAAGGTCCTTGCTCGCTCCGCGCAACAAGGCCAGGGCCTCCTCTACGGTGAAGTGACCCGCGGTTACCTCACGACCGACGACGACACCGGTCAGACCGTCGATCTTGAGCAGTTCTCTGATGTCATCGAGATCGCGAACCCCGCCGGCCGCGATCACCTCCTCGTCCACGATGGCGGTGGCGGTCCGCAGCGCTTCGAAGTTCGGGGGATCAACGAGTGCGTCCCGACCCACCTCCGTGATCATGAAGGCCGCTGCACCGGCAGACGAGAGCTCGATGAGGGTTTCCTCGAGGTACGTCCCCGTGCCTTCTGTCCACCCCTGGGTGACGAGCTCCTCATCGGCGGTGATATCGAGGCTGACCACGATCTTGCCGGGGTGAGAGCGACAAATTTCCCAGAACAGCACTTGGTCGACGAGAGCAAGGGTCCCGACCACCACCCGCCATGCGCCGACATCGAGCATCCGGTCGACCTCGAGTTGGGATCGGTTGCCACCACCGACCTGAACAGGGATGTCGAGTTCGGCGATGATCTCTCGAATCAGCGGCCGGTTGCCGTAGTCACCGTGAATAGCGGCGTTGAGGTCCGCGACGTGGAGGCGATCGGCACCTTTCGCCACCCAGCCCTTTGCCCGCGCCACCGGGTCGGAGTCGAGGTGGATGACCTCGTCGATCGTCCCGTGCGGCAGCCGGACCGCCGCACCATCCAGGATATTGACCCGTGCGTAGAGCTGCATGGGCCCACGGTAATAAGAGCGACGGCGATAGGTCCCAAGCCAGTTGCCAGTTCCGAGTCCACGCCGAGATATTCGACTCGCGACTCATGAGAACCCGGATTCTGGGACCCCGGGTTCTGGGAACCGAATCTGGCACGACTTTCTTCGTCTCCCCCAGCTCTGCGGGGGGAGACGCGGAGGAGCGTCAGCGACGACGCAGAGGGGGCTCTGGGGGACCGAAGGATACGCGATGACTTCATTTGGAGTAGCAGGCCCCCGGAACCCCCTCCGCTCGCCGGCTGGCGCCGACTCGCGCCTCCCCCACTGCGTGGGAGAGGCGAAGACTTGCGACTTGCGACTTGTGACTTGCGACTTGTGACTTGCGACTCGTAACTCATCACCCGTGTACCGTTCCGTCCGTGCGTTACGGAGCCTTCATCCCCCAGGGCTGGCGTCTCGACCTCGTCGGGATCGACCGGTCACAGCAGTGGCCGACGATGCTCGAAGTGGCGACAACACTCGAGGCCGCTGGCTACGAATCACTCTGGGTCTTCGACCACTTCCATACGGTCCCGAAGCCCACGCAAGAGTCGTCCTTTGAGGCGTGGACCCTGATGGCGGCACTTGCGGCCACCACCGACACCATCCGGCTTGGCCAGATGTGCACATCGAACTCATATAGAAACCCTGCATATCTGGCCAAGATCGCAGCCGACATCGACGTGATCTCCAACGGCCGGCTCGAGATGGGCATCGGAGCGGGGTGGTACGAGGAGGAATACCTCGGCTACGGCTACGAGTTCTCAAAACCCTCGACTCGGATCGGGCAGCTCGAGGAGGGCATCGAGATCATGCGCCGCATGTGGACAGAGGAGAAGGTCGACTACACCGGGACCTACTACCGGCTGCGGGGCGCGATCAGCAACCCGAAGCCGGTGCAGGGATCGATACCGATGTGGGTCGCAGGCGGCGGCGAGCAGCTCACGCTGCGGGTGGCAGCCAAGTACGCCGACTACACCAACTTCGGGATGAAGCTCGACGCTTTCATCCACAAGAGCGAGGTTCTCCAAGGTCACTGCCGCGACATCGGCCGCGACTACGACGAGATTGTGCGGTCGGCCATGTTCAGCATCGTCCTCGACGAGGACACGGCAGTGGTCGCCGACAAGCTGGGCGAGTATGAGGCTCGCCTCGCCGCCCTGGTGGGTTCGGAGAAGGCGGCTCGATCGCGCCGGGAGCTGGAGCATGGTCTTGTGGGGACGCCGGAGCAGGCGATCGAGAAGCTCCGCCTGTGGCGAGACGCCGGCGCAGGCTATGCGATCGGGTACTTCCCGGACGCCGCGTACGACCGGAGCAGCGTGGAACTGTTCGCCAAGGCCGTGATGCCCAACCTGTGAGCCGGTACTCGGTATTGGCGTAATACGGACTACAAACCCTTTCGGTTGCGGAGTTTCTCGGTACGCTGGACGGATCGAGGAGGTCCCCCAATGGAAGGTTGGGATCCGCAAAGGATCGTTGTCGGTGTTGATGGTTCTGAGCAGTCGATCCACGCCACGCGAGTAGCCGCAAGCATCGCTCGAGCCCGCAGCGCGCACCTCTTGATCCTCGCCGTCGTGCGACCACCAGAGGGATGGTGGGGAATCGTCGGATCGCCCCCGACCGCGGAGGCCCTCGGTGATTCGCTGTCGAACGCGCAGCGCGAGGTTCTGGACCGAACGGTGGAGGTGGTCGATCTCGATGGCATTGATTACGAGACAGCCGAAGACATCGGCGAGCCGTCGCAGCGCCTGATCGAAGCCTGTTCCGACGCCGACCTCCTCGTTGTCGGCAGGCGCGGGGCAGGCTTCCTGAGACGGATGGTGGTTGGATCGGTCGCCACCCACGTCGTGCACGAGGCGCCGTGTCCCGTGCTCATCGTCCCCTGACGTATATGCTCAAACGAATGTGAGCACCGGGAACACGGACCATGAAACGTCGAGCGGCGCGCCGCTCGACGAAGGGACGTCGGACGACATCGAAACCACCCTCCCCGACGCCTTCGCCTCCTTCAGCAGCTCGTATACAAAGCGGATTCCCGACGACGAGGATCTGCTTCTCAGCCCGGATGAGCTGCATTCCGAACTCGTCGATGCGTTCCGGTTCCTGGCTGCGCGAGGCAACGAGACCGCCGTCATCCGGATCTTCAGCCCGAACGCAGGTGGCCACGGTTACCACGCACCGGGGTCGGTCATCGAGATCGTCACCGACGACTCGCCGTTCCTCGTTGACTCAGTGCTCGGCCTCCTGACCGAGCGGGAATATGCGATCGTTCGCCACTTCCATCCAGTCCTCGGAACCGTCCGTGACGAGTCGGGTGCTCTGGTGGACGTGGTCAGGAGCCGAGACACCGAGCATCGAGAGTCTTTTCAGCATTATGAGCTCGAGGCAAACCTCGACGAGAAAGAGGTCCGTTCCCTCACCAGGGCCTTGACGCGTGTTCTCGGCGACGTGCGCAACGTTGTCGCTGACTTTGATCCCATGCAGAACGCGGTTCGAACCATGATCGGATATGCACGCGAGGATGCTGCCGCGTTCCCCGAAGGGGACGTCGACGAGACGGTGGCTTTCCTTGACTGGCTTGGCGACGACAACTTCGTTTTCCTCGGTTACCGCGAATACGAAATCGTCGATCAGGAGGGGGCGCCGGCCCTCATGACCAGTCCGGGGACCGGGCTCGGACTCCTCGGAGAAGATAGGAGGAGCGGATTTGCCCGCCCGGTTCTGCTTTCCGAGCTCCCGGAGGCGGTGGCGGATCGGTACGCCCACAGCGAGCACTTGGTGATTTCCAAGACCAACTCACGATCGACCGTCCACCGCATTGCCCGGATGGACTACATCGGGCTCCGCCGGGTCGACAATACGGGAACGACCCGGGGCGAGGCCAGGTTGCTCGGCCTGTTCACGTCCAAGGCCTACATGGCGCCGGCAGCATCGCTCCCCATCCTGCGGGATCGGCTGCGCTGGATCCTCGAAGCGGAGGATCTCGTCGAGGGCTCGCACGACTACAAGGTGATCGTCCAGCTCTTCGAATCGTTTCCCAAAGATGAGCTGTTCTCGTTGTCCGTGGAGGACTTGCGGGAGAGCCTGGTCGGCTTGCTCGAGTCAGAAGAGCAGGAGCGGGTTCGGATGTTCGTGCGTCGGGACGTCCTCAATCGCAATGTCTCGGTATTGGTTGTTGCGCCGAGAGAGCGGTTCAACGCCGAGCTCCGGCAACAGCTCCAGCAGCTCTTTCTCGAACGCTTCGAGGGCACCTCGATCGACTATCGGCTCTCGCTTGGTGAGACCGGCGACGCCAGGATCCACTTCACGGTATGGCCGGACGGCGATATCCCCGAGGTGTCGACCGAGGAGCTCGAGACCGAGGTGTATCGCCTCACCCGAACCTGGGACGACCGGGTCTTCGACGTCCTCTCGTCGCGAGTCGGGGACGTTGATGCGAAACGGCTGATAGAGGCGCATGCCGGCCGCTTTCCACGTTATTACCGGGAGTCGACTCCGCTGCCCGAAGCGGCTTCGGCGATGGTCAACCTGGAACGGCTCCTCAGCAGCGACGAGCGGCTCGCCGTCGACGTGTACAACGAGATCGAAACCGACGATCGTCTCACCCGAGTAGCCGTCTACAGCCGCGAAGGAAAACGAGACCTATCGGAGCTGCTTCCCCTGCTCGAGGATCTCGGGCTTCGGGTCGTCGAAGAAGTGCCGACGCGAATCAAAGACGACCGTGAGGATCTGTTCCTGCACGACTTCGGTGTCCTCGGCCCGGACGGGGTGGCTCTCGATACGGACGCCTCCGGATCGCGGGTGGCGGAGACCCTGGCCGCCGCTATCAGCGGCGTTGCGGAGTCGGATTCGCTGCACCGACTGATCGTCCTCACCGGGCTCGATTATCACCAGATCAATATTCTGCGCGCCTATCGCTCGTACTGGTCCATCGTGACACCGGCGTTCACCGGTGCGTACGTCGCCGAGACGCTGGCCGCCTATCCCGAGATCACACACGATCTGGTCCGGCTCTTCGAAGAGCGCTTCGGGCCGGACGGCGATGAGGCAACAGAAGCCGAGCTGCGGCTGCGCATCATCGAGGAGTTCGACGACGTCGAATCGCTCGACCAAGATTCGATCCTGCGCGGTTTCCTCGGGCTCATCGACGCAACACTGCGCACCAATGCCTTCATCGATGCGCGATCGCTTGCCTTCAAGTTCCTGTCGGAGGCGGTCCCAGACGTACCCGAACCGCATCCCCTTTTCGAGATCTTCGTCTTTGCCAGGGACGTCGGCGGTATCCATCTGCGCGGGGGGCGGGTAGCCCGGGGAGGGATTCGGTGGTCGACACGCCGCGAGGACTACCGCACGGAAGTACTCGGTCTGATGAAGGCGCAGATGACCAAGAATGTGGTCATCGTGCCCACGGGGGCAAAAGGCGGGTTTGTCATGCGGCGCTTCGCCGACCCTGGTGGGCCAACGCCCGACGAGGTCAAGGCAGGGTACGAGACCTTTGTCCGCGGTCTCCTCGATCTCACCGACAACCTCGTCGATGGCGTCGTCCGGCGACCGAAGGGTGTCAGGACCCACGACGCCGAGGACCCGTATCTCGTAGTTGCCGCCGACAAGGGAACCGCCAGGTTTTCCGACACCGCCAATGCCATCGCCGCCGAATACGGGTTCTGGCTCGACGATGCATTCGCCTCCGGGGGCTCCACCGGCTACGACCACAAGGGCCTCGGCATCACCGCCCGCGGAGCCTGGGAGTCAGTGCGCCGCCACTTTGTGGAGCGCGGCGTCGATGTCGATGCTGATCCGATCACCGTGGTCGGGATCGGCGACATGTCTGGCGACGTGTTCGGGAACGGGATGTTGCTCTCCCGGTCGATTCGACTCATTGCCGCTTTCGATCACCGCCACGTGTTCATCGACCCCAATCCGGACCCGGCTCGGTCCTACGACGAGCGGTCCCGGCTGGCGGCCATGGGCGGCTCATCTTGGGCGGATTACGACAGGTCGCTGATCTCGAGCGGGGGCGGGGTGTTCTCGCGTGCGGCCAAGCGGGTGGATGTGACCGACGAGATGAGCGAGAGATTCGGGATCCGGCCCGGGGTGGTGACCCCGAATGAGCTGATCTCCAAGGTGTTGAAGGCACCGACCGACCTGATATGGAATGGTGGCGTCGGTACCTTCGTCAAGGCGACCACGGAGAGCCAGGCGGAGGCGCAAGATCGCGTCAACGACGGCATCCGGGTCAACGGAAGCGAATTGCGGGCCCTGGTCGTCGGCGAGGGCGGCAACCTCGGGTTCACCCAGGCCGGTCGCATCGAGTTTGCGCGGTCCGGCGGGAGGATCTTCACCGATTTTCTCGACAACAGCGGCGGGGTGCACGCGTCGGACCGTGAGGTCAACATCAAGGTGCTGCTGCGCCTTGCCGAGCTCGACGGCAGCCTGAGCCGCGACGACCGAAACGACCTCATACAGTCGGTTGCGGGTGACGTGGTCGAGGCCATCGTCTACGACAACTTCCTCCAGGCCCAGATCATCGCCCAGGAGGCGGCGTTGTCTGTAACCAGGATCGACGAGTACGAGGACTTGATGGTGGCGCTGGAGGAGGAGGGAGGCCTCGATCGCGAGATCGAGGGCCTGCCGTTGACCGAGACCATGGTCGAACGCTCGCGTGATGGCGGCTCGATGGCGCGGCCCGAGATCGCGGTGATCATGGCATATGCGAAGCAGCAACTCACCGACGACCTCCTCAACTCAGATGTGCCCGACTCATCCGACTTCTTTGCGGATGTTCGCGAGTATTTCCCCGACGCGATCGTCGACCGGTTCGATGCGTACATCGACGAACATCCACTGCGTCGCGAGCTGATATCGACGATCGTCGCCAACCAGGTGCTCAACTCACAAGGATCGACGTTTGTCTCTCGCCTCGGCGCCGAGACCGGGGCAAGCCCGGCGCGGATCGTACGCGCCTACCGCATTGCAAGGGAGGTCACGTTGGCGGGTCAACGCTGGTCTGCGATCGAAGAGCTCGCCGGTTCCCTCGACCCTGCCCTGCAACGAGAGATGCTGGGCGGCATCGACGACCTGGTCGAGACCATTACCAGGGTGTTCGTGGCCCAGTCCTCCGATGCGACTTCGAGCGAGTTGATCGAGATGTATGGAAAAGGGTTCGCCGAGCTGTCTGGCGAGATTCAATCGATCGGTCCCAAGCGCTGGCAGGCCAAGAACAACGAGACGGCTCAGGTGCTGATCGACCACGGGGCCCCGCCCGAGCTCGCCTACCGGCATGCCTACCAAGACGAGCTTGTGCACGGCACCGGCATCGTGGACGTCGCTGCCGCCACCGGCCGTCTCGTGCTCGACGTGGCCAAGGCCTTCTTCCGGGCAGGCCAGTCTTTCCACATCGATTGGCTGGAGCGTCAGCTCGCCGATCTTCCTGCCGACACCAGGTGGCAACGTTGGGCTCGGCTCAGCCTCGCCTATGACCTGATGGCGCTTCGCCGTCAGATCGTGGAGCGCATCTTCGCGGAGTCGCCCGATGCCGAAGCCGACGCCGCCGTCGATGCCTTCATCTCGACCCACCTCGAAGAGGAAGGACGGTTGACCAGGCTGATGCGGCTGATGCGGCGCGACGGTGTTTCCGACACCGCAGCCGTGACGGTGGCCATCCGCCAGATCCAGACACTGGCGGGATAGGCGAGTCGCGAGTCGCAAGTCGCAGGTCGCAGGTCGCGAGTCGCAGGTCGCGAGTCGCAGGTCGCGAGTCGCATGTCGCGAGTCGCATGTCGCCATTCTTCGTCACCCCCGCGGAGCTGGCGCTTGCGGGAGGAGCATGACGTGGTTTGCCGTCGCGCCAACGAACGTTCGTTGGTAGGCTGCCCTCATCCGGCGAAGGAGTGACCATGACCGGCGAGGATCGATTCCTAGAGACAATCGAAGCGGACGACAAGGTCGAGCCGCGCGATTGGATGCCGGACGGTTACCGCAAGACCCTGATTCGCCAGATCGCCCAGCATGCCCACTCGGAGGTCATTGGGATGCAGCCCGAGGGCAACTGGATCACCAGGGCCCCGACCTTGATGCGCAAGATCATCTTGATGGCGAAGGTGCAGGACGAAGCCGGTCACGGTCTGTACCTCTATTCCGCAGCAGAGACGCTCGGGGTCTCTCGAGACGAGCTGCAACACCTCCTCCACACCGGGAAGCAGAAGTACTCATCGATCTTCAACTACCCCACGCTGAGTTGGGCCGACATCGGGGCCATCGGCTGGCTGGTCGACGGGGCGGCGATCGTCAACCAGATTGCGCTGCAGCAGACGTCCTACGGCCCCTACGCACGGGCGATGGTGAAGATTTGCAAGGAGGAGAGCTTTCATGCACGCCAGGGTTATTCGATTCTGCTGGCACTGTCGCGGGGGAGCGAGGCCCAGCGGGCGATGATGCAGGATGCCGTCGACCGATGGTGGTGGCCATCGTTGATGATGTTCGGGCCCCCCGACGCTGAGTCCACTCACACCGAGCAATCGATGGAGTGGAAGATCAAGCGAGTGACCAACGACGAGCTCCGCCAGCGGTTCGTCGATCAGACCGTCCCCCAGGGTCAGCACCTCGGGGTGACCTTCCCCGACCCCGACCTCGCCTACGACGAGGGTACCGGCCACTGGATGATCGGGGACATCGATTGGGACGAGTTCTGGGCGGTGGTCAAGGGTGATGGGCGACTCAACCGGGAGCGCATCGCCGCCAAGGTACGCGCATGGGAGGGCGGCGCCTGGGTGAGGGAGGCCGCCACCGCTTACGCCGAGAAGGTCAACCTGAGGAGAACGGCATGACATACGAAGTCCCGGAGATCCCCGGCGAGCAGACCGAAGACCCCACCGGCCACCACGACGAGCACGGGTGGCCGCTGTGGGAGGTGTTCGTACGCCCCAAACGTGGCCTCAACCACAGCCACGCCGGATCGCTGCACGCTCCGGATGCCGAGGCCGCAGTGCAGAACGCCAGAGACGCTTACACACGCCGCGCCGAGGGCATCAGCGTGTGGGTCGTGCCATCCACCGCGATCCACGCATCCGACGATTCGGAGGCCATGTTCGAGCCGTTCGAGGACAGGCCCTACCGCCACCCCACCTTCTACGACATCCCAGAAGAAGTGGGGCAGATGTGACCATCACAGCCACCGCCGCCCCGTTGCTGAAATATCTGGTGCGTCTCGCCGACGACAACGTGGTCCTCGGGCAGCGGCTCTCCGAATACATCGCCAGCGCCCCCGAACTCGAAGAGGACCTTGCAGTGGCCAACATCGGGCTCGACCACATCGGGGTCGCCCAGCATCTGTACTCGTATGCCGCCGAGGTCGAGGGAGAGGGCCGCACCGAGGACGACTTTGCCTTCTGGCGCACGGAGCGCGAGTTCACCAACGTCCTGCTCGTCGAGCAGCCACACGAGGGTTTTGGTGAGTTGATCGCCCGCCAGTTCCTGTTCGATGCCTACCAGCTCGAACTGTGGGAAGCCCTCTCGCTATCGAGCGACGAACGGCTCGCCGGCATCGCCGCCAAGGCGCTCAAGGAGGCGCGGTATCACCTCAGACATACGGCGAGCTGGGTGGTGCGCCTCGGAGACGGCACCGACGAGTCGCACCGCCGGATGCAGGATGCCGTGGGTGCGATGTGGCGATTCACCGGGGAGCTGTTCGAGGCCGATGACCTCGACCGGCAGATGGCCGCCGAGGGCGTTGGGGTGGATCCGACGACTCTGCGTGAGGCGTGGACTGCTACGGTCGACGAGGTCCTCGCCGAGGCAACGCTGCACCGTCCCGACGATCCGTACCAAGCCTCCGGGGGACGCAGCGGGATGCACAGCGAGCACCTTGGCCACCTTCTCGCCGAGATGCAGTGGATGCAGCGGACCTACCCGGGGCTTCAGTGGTGACGACCCAGACGCTGTCAAGCCGGATCGAGGATCTCCTTGCCGCCGTCGTCGACCCCGAGATTCCGGTTCTGACCATCGGCGACCTTGGCGTGCTGCGCGGTGTCACCGTCGCCGGGGATGGGGCCGTTGCCGTCACTATCACTCCGACTTACTCGGGGTGCCCCGCGCTAGGGGTGATTGAAGAAGACATCGTCTCGGTGCTGAAGGCTGCCGGCTACGACAGGGTTGCGGTCAACACCGTCTTCAGCCCGCCATGGACGACCGACTGGATGACCGACGACGCCCGCCACCGGCTGCACGAATACGGCATCGCCCCCCCGGGGCCCGCCGGAACAGATGCGGAGCCGGTGGTGTGTCCTCGGTGCTCGGCGACAGAGACGACGGTGGTGTCACCGTTCGGGTCAACCGCCTGCAAGGCCCTGATGGTGTGCAGCCAATGCAGAGAGCCATTCGACCACTTCAAAGCGATATGAAGAGAGTCACGAGTCGGGAGTCGCGCGCCACGAGTCCCGAATCGCGCGCCACGAGCTGTCGCCGGTCTGGCTCTCGACTCTCGACTCTCGACTTTCGACTCGCCAGCTGGCGCCAGTCTGGCTCTCGACTCGCGACTCGCGACTCGCGACTTCTCCATGGCTGCTGAGTTCCACACCCTGGAGGTCGGTTCCGTCGATCGGCTCACCGACGCCTCGGTGGCTATCCGGTTTGCGGTGCCATCGGAGTTGCGCGAGGCCTACCGCTTCGTTCCCGGTCAGCACGTCATCGTGCGCGGCGAGCTCGATGGCGAAGATGTGCGACGCAGTTACTCGATTTGCACCAGCGCCAATTCGGGCGAGCTCAAGGTCGCCGTCAAACACCTCGACGGTGGCACGTTCTCGACCTTCGCAAACACAGAGTTAGAAGCCGGTGACCGGCTCGACGTCACCCTGCCTGTCGGTGACTTCACCATTACCACCGACCCGCGACATGCCAGGCGCTATCTGGCGATCGCCGCCGGCAGCGGGATCACGCCGATCATGTCGATGATCGCCACTGTCCTGGAGGATGAGCCGAATAGCCAGTTCACACTCATCTTCGGCAACCGCGACTCGATGTCGGTCATGTTCCTCGACGAACTTGGCGCTCTCAAGGATCGTTACCCGAGCCGCCTCGTGCTCTTGCATGTCCTCAGCCGAGAGATGAGCTCTATCCCTCTGTACGACGGGCGCATCGACTTCGCCAAGCTGGACGAGTTGTTCTCCAGCGTCATCGATGCCGATTCGATCGATGATTGGTACCTGTGTGGGCCGTCCGGCATGGTGGAGTCGGCGCGTGGAGCGCTGGCGGCGAGGGGGGTGGACGAGGCCGACATCCACGACGAGCTGTTCTACGCAGGTGACGAGGTCCGCGCCGAGATCCCAGCCGACGATCCGGAAGGGTCGACGGTGCGTTTCACTCTCAACGGAAGAACGTTGACGCTGGTAATCGACCCCGATGGATTGCCCATCCTCGACCACGCCCTCTCCGCTCGTCCGGACGCTCCCTTCTCGTGCCGCAGCGGCGCCTGCGCCTCGTGCCGGGCACTGGTGACCGACGGCGAGGTACGCATGGATCGCAACTGGGCGCTCAGCGACGACGAGGTGGCTGCCGGGCAGGTTCTCACCTGCCAGTCCCACCCCGTGTCGGAGACCGTCGAGCTCACCTACGACCTATGAACACCAGAGAAGACGTCGTCATCGCTGCCGGCCGGCTCTTCGCCGAGCGCGGTTATCACGGCACCTCGATGCGCGACCTCGGCAACGAGCTCGGCCTGCTCGGATCGTCGCTGTACTCACACGTCGAGGGAAAGCAGGCGCTGCTCGTCGAGGTGGTCAGTCGGGGGGCCCGATTCTTCCAAGACGCGGCAGATACGGCACTGGCCCGCGGCGGTTCCCCCCCGGATCGGCTGCGTGCTCTCATCGCCGGGCACATCGGTGTGGTGCTCGATCACCGCTCCGAAGTGCGGACCTACCTCAACGAGGCAGCAGCGCTCGATGACGAGCGGCGAGCCGCTGTCATCGCCGCTCGCGACCGGTATGAAGCGTCCTTTCGCACGGTGCTGGAGGAAGGCTGCGCCGACGGGGCGTTTCGATCCGACGTCGACGTCGTGATCAGCTCCATCTTCATCCTCTCCATCCTCAATGCCCTCGAGCGGTGGTACCGCCTGTCCGGTCGCATCGACCGCGACGATCTCGTTGTTGCCACGTTCGGCTTCGTGCTCGACGGGATTACCTGAGGGACTCGGTTCCTTCTCCTCGGAATCTCGGTGGGCTTGTTCCGGTTGATCGAGAAGGATCGAAAGGAGAAACTCGGTGACCGATACCAAGCGAGGCAGGGTAAGAGTCGAGGACGGGCAGAAGCGGGTCAGGGTGTTGCTCGGCAGTGAGGTCGTCGCCGATTCGACGAATGCCAAGTACGTCTGGGAGTCGCCGTATTACCCGACCTACTACTTCCCGGCGGCGGATGTCCAAACGGAGCTGCTCGTCGCCACCGGCGAGTCCTATCGATCACCAAGCCGGGGCACGGCCTCGGTGTATACGATCAAGGTGGGGGATGAAGAAGCAGTGGCGGCGGCTCGGGTTTGGGACGGGGCACAGATCGATGAGATCGCTGGTTTCGTATCGTTCCGCTGGGCCGCGATGACGCATTGGTTCGAGGAAGATGTCGAGGTATTCGTTCACGCCCGCGACCCGCACACCCGCATCGATATCCTTCAATCGTCACGGCACATCGAGGTGATGATCGACGGGGTGAAGGTGGCCGATTCGCATCAGCCGCGATTGCTGTTCGAGACCGGGCTCCCGGTGCGCTACTACCTCCCCAAGACCGACGTGAGGCTCGACCTCCTCGTCCCGTCAGATACCCACACGGCCTGTCCGTACAAGGGAACTGCCGAGTACTGGCATGTCAAGAAAGACGATGGTTTTGTTGAGGACATCGTGTGGAGCTATCCCACCCCGTTCCCGGAGTCGACGCAGGTTGCCGGATACCTGTCGTTCTACAACGAGAAGGTGGACATTCGCGTCGACGGCGAACTCGAAGAACGACCGAAGACCCACTTTTCGTAGGCGTGCCCCGATAGGTGACCGGTCGTCTCGAAGTGGTGCCAATCAGTAGATCAGTAGATCAGTAGATCAGTAGATCAGTAGATCAGTAGATCAGTAGATCAGTGTCTGCCTTCGCTACTGCGCTACTTCGTTACTGATCTGCTCGCGGCGGGCCGCTCGGGCCACGGCTCCGCAAACATTTTCGCCAATTCAGACCTGATCGCGCCCTATTTGCGGAGCCTCTTGGGACTCCGGTCTCTAATCGTCGGTTCCGGCCGGTGACCGGTGGCCGGTGGCCGGTGGCCTCAGCGACTCCATGGAATCGATCGCAGAGGTGGCGTCCTTGTCACCGATGCGAGGGAGGTTGGCTGATCTCGCCTCATAGCGCGACGGTCGTACCCCGCCGAGCCCCTCCGTAACGGGCTCCCCCTTCTCTGTCATCGGCGCCGGATCGTGGAGTTCGATGGCCACGTTGTCGTCTTCAACCGAGATCGTTACCCCATCGGGCTCGGCGCCCCCCAGGATGGCGGCTGCCATGGCCTTGGCGTAGGAGACGAGCTCGATGGTTTCAGTGGCGGTGAGCTCTCGCAGCTCTTGTGCGAAGCGCTGAGCCTCGGCCCTGGCTGCCCCAGCCGCAATCTTGGCTTCACCAACGATGAGATCGGCCTCCGCCTGCGCGTCGGCGAGCAGACCCTGGCGTTCCGCGTCGGCTGCCACATCCAAACGCTGCTGCTCGGCCTCAATTGCCGCGGCGGTAGCGAGGGCCGCTTGCAACAATGCTTCCGCCTCATCCCGCAGCCGTTGTGCGTGCTTCTCGGCATCGGCGTCGATCTGGGCGGCCTCTGTGGTCGCCCGTTCTGTTGCCCCGACTGCTCTGGCGGCGGAAGCAGCGGCTTGGGACCGGAGGGCACGTGAGGCGACGGCCTGGTGAAATCCGTTGGCGACGCTGACATGGACGTCGCGCATTTCTCGCTCGAGCTGCTCGACCCGCAACTGTCCGCTCCTCGCAGTTGCCTCGAGGTTTTCCATCGCCGCCGCCGCGTGGTGGAGGAACAGGATCACCTGCGCTCGGTCATAGCCCTTGCGCTTGATGTCGAAGGTCCGCCTGTCGAGGTCGGCTGATCCCAGCTCCATCGCCAGCCCTTTCGCCTAGTCGTGTCTGTCGCCAGGTTAACGAGTCAAACCGACCCCAAGCTGGTAATGCTCGGGTAGATTCAACCTGGCAGCAATAGCAAGAGGTTTAGTTGCGTTGGGTCCTGAGAGGCTATCGGGAGGCGATCTGTGAGTATTGACGTCGGCTTGCTGATCATCAGGGTGGCGGTGGGGCTCATACTGCTCGCCCACGGCGTGAAACACGCCAGAGGTAGGGAGAAGACGTCGAACTGGTTCGGGAGCATCGGGTTCCGTCAGCCCATGCTCCAATGGTTCCTGTCTTCGGCGACCGAGATCGGTGTCGGCGTTCTGTTGGTCGTCGGCGCTCTCACCTCGCTGGCGGCCGCGGGAGTGATCGGCATCCTGACCGTGGCCTTTTTCTCGGTGCATCGCGCCGCCGGGTTCTGGGTCACGGCTCGACCGGATGAGGGTTGGGAATATGTGTTCGTTCTAATTGCCGCAGCGTTCGCCATAGCCATCGCCGGTCCGGGTGACATCTCGATCGATGCGGAAATCGGGCTCGCCGACATCCTCGACGGTTGGGTGGGCCTGGCGATCGGAGTGTTTGGCTTCCTAGGGGCGCTGGGCCAAATGATGATGTTCTACCGACCGGATGAGGCCGTGGACGGGTAGCCAATCAAAGGACGGCGCCTTCCGATTATGCGTCTGCGCTCGAATCGCTCTTGCGTGACGACCCGTAGAACATGTTTCTGATGCGGGCTTCGACCTCTTCAGGATCGGCGTCCTCGACACCGTTGGTCGAGGCGAACACCTGACTCAGCCTGCTCGAAGTGACCTTGGCGTGCCGTGCCCGGTTCTTCTTGGAATCACGTTCCTCGCGCTTGATCTTCAGCCAAGCCATACGCCTTGTATCGGCAGCACCCAATGGGCACCTGAGGGATTCGCTTCGCGCTCTCGTCCAAAGTGACTAGTGCGGGGTCAGTGTCAATAACCCGTCTGATATTGCCGCCTCCATGACGAAATCGAACTTGTCCACCATGAGGCAGTGGTCGATGTCGCGGTCGTCGATCCACGGCGAAGCGCGGAGCCGAGCGGTACCGGCTCCGGCCCTCACCGCGTCGACCACGGCGGCGTAGTCCGGCGTATGCCCGCCGACGATCCCGGCGATGAGGTCCCCGGTGTGCTCGTCCTCATCGTGAGGCACAGTCACGGATCCGCCGGAGGACACCAGTGTGACGGTGGGCTCGTCGGCAAGCGCACAAGCAGTGGCGCCGGCAACGGCAAGGCTTGCTGCATAGACGGGGCCGGCACCACCGGCAACGGCTGCGGCCACGCATCGCGTTCCTGCCGAGGTTCGCATCACCACGGTTCGCCCTGGCAAATCGGTGCGTTGTAGGACCTCGGTCGGGGAGTTACCGAGGTCGAAGTCGTCTGGGCGTCTGCTGCCGTCCTCACCGCACAACAGGGCATGGTCGAGGGAGGCGGCGATGCGTCGCGCCTCATCCAAGCCATCGGTCAGGATCAGGCGGGTAATCCCCGCATTCAGAAGGTACGCGGTCGTAGAAAAGGCACGGAACGTGTCGATCACCGCCGTCGGCCCCGAGGCCTCGGCGGCTCCCTCGAGGCCGGCCCGGCGGGAGATCTTGCTCATCGGCGGCGATGCTAGTTACGAGCAGTGGATCAGTAGCTCAGTAGATCAGATCAGTAGATCAGTAGCTCAGCAGATCAGTGTCTGCCTTCGCTACTTCGCTACTTCGCTACTTCGCTACTTCGCTACTTCGCTACTTCGCTACTTCGGCTCCTTGGCTACTTTCTCCCTATCGTTCCCGGGCCCATGTTCAGGCGCATGTTCCGGGCCGCTGCGCTCGATTCCGATTTCTTCGACATTGCAGAGCACGACCGTTCGCTCAGCCGCGAGGCGTTCACCGTTGTGCTCATTGCCAACATGTTCGCTGCGGTTGGGGCATGGATCGGCTTTGGCGATGTTGTCGGAGCGGGACTGTGGGAGGCAATTCGCGGCTGGCTCGGCTTCGGCTCTGTGACGACACCGAGCCAGGGCGGGTTGCTGGTCGTCATCGCCACCAGCACGGTGGTTGCCGTGATCGGTTGGATCGTATGGGCGGCAACCACGATGGTGATAGGGACCAAGGTGTTTCGCGGCACCACCAATTTCGGTGAGATGTTGCGAGTGCTCGGATATGCCCAGGCTCCTCGGGTCATCGCCGTCGTGCCTTTGCTGGGGCCGGTGGCAGGTATCTGGACCTTGGTGGCATCGGTGATTGCAATCCGACAGGGCCTCGACTTCGATACTCGGCAAGCCATCGCGAGCGCGATTGGGGGCTGGCTCCTGTGGCTGCTGCTGCAATTCGGCGTCTCGATCATCGGAGCATCGATCTTTTAGTCGCTCGGCTGCGCCTCGCTCCCGTATTACGTATTACGTATCCCAAGTTGTCTACTTGGCTACTTGGGTTCCCCGTCATTGGCACACAATGGATTCTCATCAGGTCTTCATCGTGGTTGCCGTAAACAGCCGTATCGTTCCTCTGGGAGGACGTCGTGGACAGAGTGCTCATAGCGGAAGACGACCCCGATGTGAGGGCGGCCTTGGCGCGAGCGCTTTCCTTCGAGGGTTATGAGGTCGAAACCGCCTCCGACGGTGGGAAGGCGCTGGCGATGGTGGAGGAACGAGAGCCGGAAGCCATCATCCTCGATGTGATGATGCCTTTCGTCGACGGGCTGGAGACGGCGCGTCGCCTCAGGGCACACGGCTACACCACGCCGATCTTGATGCTGACCGCACTGGGGGAGATCGGTGACCGGGTTGATGGCCTGGATGCAGGTGCCGACGACTACCTGACGAAACCGTTTGCCCTCGAAGAGCTGCTGGCTCGGCTCCGCGCGCTGTTGCGGAGATCACAGGGCGACGTTACCGATGTGCTCACCGGAGCAGGGATCGAGATGAACTTGGGGACACGTCGGGTGAGCAGGGCCGGCGAGCCGCTCTCCTTGACCAAGACCGAGTTCGACCTGCTCGAAACCCTGATGCGAGACGCCGGGAAGGTGGTGACGAGAGCGCAGCTGTACGAGGATGTGTGGGGGTTCGATTTCGAGACTTCGTCGAACTCGCTCGACGTCTACGTCGGCTATCTGCGCCGCAAGACAGAGAACGGGGGTTTGTCCCGGGTGATCCACACGGTGCGCGGGGTCGGGTACGTCCTCAGGGACGACGAGTGAGTCTGCGCGGGAGAATCGCAACGGTTGCTGCGGTTGCGGTTGCCGTTGCCATCATCGTCGTCTCCGGAGCCGCCTACATCGCGGCCCGAGCGGAGCTACGCGGCCAGGTGGACGCAGCCTTGCTGCGGCGTGCCATGGCGGTCGAGGATACGGTGGAGCGCTTAGAGCAGTTCGAGCAGTTCGTGTCCCAGAATCGCCCATTCAGGGTGCCCGCGAGCCTCCTCGGCGGACGACCGTCCGACTTCGATGTCGTCTACTACCAACTGAACCTACCAAACGGCGGTGTGTTCATACTGGCAGATCAGCCGACCCTGCCGGGGGTGTCCAAAGACGCCGTGGCCAGCGGTCCCGTGCTGAGCGATGAGACGGTCAACGATGTCCACGTGAGGATGGCAGCGATCGATGCAGGGCCGTTAGGTGTCCTGCAGATCGCCCGCCCGCTCACCGAGGTCGATGCCACCCTGTCCGGGCTGGCCGCAATTCTGGTGACGGTCGGGATCGTCGGCTCCCTGCTTGCCGGTGTGATCGGGCTCCTGGTGGCCAGGAGCGCGCTGAAACCGATCGACGACCTCACCGATGCTGCAGAGCACGTCGCCCGGACCAGGGATCTCGGCGAGCGAATCCACATCGAATCAAACGACGAGGTGGGAAGGCTGGCGCGAAGCTTCAATGCCATGCTGGCTGCACTCGACGAGTCGCGGGCGCAACAGCGCCGCCTGGTGCGCGATGCCGGCCACGAGCTCAAAACCCCGCTCACGGCACTACGCACCAACATCGAGGTCCTGGCCAAGACCGACCAACTGACCGACGAGCTACGCGAGGAGCTGGTTTCTGCGGCGCACGCGGAGGTGATCGACCTTTCCGCGCTGGTAACCGAGATCGTCGACCTCGCATCCGATCGCTACGCCGAGCTCCCCATCGAGCGAGTGGCGCTCGGTGAGGTTGCCGAGGTGTCAGTGGAGCGGGCCCGTCGCCACGGAGAGGGCGAGATTCGTCTGGACGCCGACGCGTCTCCGGTGATGGGCCGTGCGCCGGCGCTGGAGCGAGCCATCGACAACCTCCTCAAGAATGCGCTCAGGTGGAACAAGGCCGGCAAGGCGATCGACGTGACCGTCGCCGACGGTCGGCTTGCCGTGCGCGATCGAGGCCCGGGTATCCCGGTTGCGGAGCGCGATGCAGTGTTCGATCGGTTCTATAGGTCGACTATCGCTAGGTCGTACCCCGGTTCCGGGTTGGGTCTTTCCATCGTGAAGCAGGTCGCCGAAGATCACGGTGGGGAGGTCTTTGTCGAGGCCGCGCCCGACGGTGGGCAAAGTCTCGGTCAGCGTAAACATCTCAGCGTAGCCCGGATCCCCTGGCATTAGAAGCATATAGGCAAAGGAACGGGCTTGAAGCTCGCGGTAGACGGCGATCGGTGGGCCAGCATCCGGGTATGGATCTCCATGATGCGACGCGACCTCAATCTTGAGGTTCTTGTTGGCCTGGCTGTAGACGCACGGGCGGACCTCCTGTTCTGCGAAGGTACCGTCCTGGCGGCACTCGACGAGATAGACGCGCTGCATCGTGCCGTGATGCACGCGGAAGAACTGCTCGACGACGTCGATGTTGAAGTGAACCTGGTGCCATCGGCCACCAGCTCGCGGGACGCGAGCAACAAGAAAGCGGTCGGTTCGGCCGACGGGCAACTCGATATCTGCTGCGAGCGCGGGTTCGGCGGGTGCACCACGCTCAGGCTCGACGTCGCGACGTCGTCGCCGGCCACGCATGACGTTTTCTGCAGCGCGTTCGAGCGCCGCTTCGTCGATCGCTCGGATATCCGTGGCGTGATCGACGAGGAAGCGGTCCCACGACGAATCGTCGAGGATCTCGTCGGCCGCAGCGCGCATGACGCTGAAGGCCTCGAAGTTCTGGCGAAGACCGCCAGGCGTTAGGTTGCCCGACCCCACGATCATCGAGCGCCGCCCATCGGGGTACTCGAAGCGAGCCACCTTCGGATGGAAGAGCGCGTCCGTTGGATTCCAGAAGACCTGGACGTTCAGACGCTCGTGCTCGAGTTCGAGCTCCTGGAGGCGGGAGAGCGTATGCCTATTGGTGACGGCGTCAATGCCGACAAGCAACGACATCGTCGACTCGTCAAGAAAGTCCTGCGTTTCAGGGTCTCCGATCAGTGAGTCTACACCGGCCCGCGACGCGAAGGCGAACATGCCCGCGCAGGACGCTGCCCCGCGAAAGGCACCGATGATCGCCTCGAAGAGATAAACCGTGTCCGGCGATGTCGGGCCTTGAAGGTGAAACTCGCAGTCCATCGCCGGCCTCCCTACTCCCGAGCCCTGCCGTTGCGCTGGCGCGGCGCGGCCATAATCTCATCGTACGGCAGGGCGTTGGGACCCTTCGATTTCTTCAACGGTGGCTTGGAAAAGACCAGGACGTACTCGTGAACGTTCTTGAAGAGAAAGTTCGGCGGATACGGGTAGCTCCCGAAGATGGGCCGCTGTGCATTGGCAGACCCCCACCGGCCACCGGTTCCGTCCTTCGACCAGATGACCTCGGTAACCATCACGAAACCGATCTCGCGCAGCATCACCCCATAGTCAGCGGCGAGCGGGAACGTCAAAAGGCCGTGGTCGGTGTGTTGATTAACGTTGGCTGTCACGAGGCAGCACTTGCGGCCTGGTTGGAGCACACGGAAGCACTCTTCAAAGACCAGCCGGATCTCTTCGAGGAAACGGCGGTAGCCCGCGACGTTGCCGATGTTCGCACGAGCCCTGCCGTAGTTGGCCTTGTTCCAGTACGGCGGGCTGGAAACGATGAGTGAGACCGAATCATCTTCGACGAAGGAGAGGTTCCGGCTGTCGCCGTGCACCACTTCCAGGAGTTCCGCTGCCGTCAAACAGTCGTTCTTCAGGTGGTTGCAATCGCGCCGGATGATGTTGGTGTACGTCTTGCTCTGATCGACACAGAGCACCTTGCGGCCGAGGGGCACGCCCGCCTCAGCAGTTGTGCCGGTACCGGCGAATGGATCGAGCACGGTTTCACCATGCCAGCTGAAGAGCTTGATGAGGCGATGTGGAATCTCGACCGGAAAGACGGCTGGGTGCTCGTCGTGAGTCGTGTTCGCGATGTGCCACACCGTCTTGGTGTACTCGCGCCACTCTTCCTTGGTCAGTATACTCTTCTTCTTGATCGCGTCAGTTACTCGGGGCATCGGCGTCCTCTCTCGGAAAAATGGTTGGTGAAGCGCCGGCGTGTCTCGTCGTGTTCATCGACGGCGACCACGGTACGCGTGAACGCACGCAGGTATTCGATGAAGGCCGGTGCTACATCGAGCGCCCTGAGGAGCAGTCTGTCGATCTCGTCTCGGAGGCCTTCGCTGGCATGCGGCCGGTACGCAACCGTCTGACGACCTCCGTTGACACTGATGATCTGTTGGGCCTGAACGTCGCCCCACAAGTGAGCTCCGAGCATGGTCAGGGTATCTCTCTGAGCGTCGTCGAAGAGCCTGTCGCCAAAGGGCAGGCTCAGCACGAAGGAGCGCGTGACGTGGAACCCGTCCTCGCTCACATGCCACAGCCAGTATGCAACACGGCTGCTGAGGATGGCGAAGGCTCGCGTAGCGTCGGCTTCGGTCGCGAAATCGAGGGCATGTAGCTTGCTCGAACTCCACGGCGCGCGCTGCGCAGGAAGGCTGCGATGCAACCGAAAGGCGTTGAGGAAGTTGTAGGCCGTGCCTGCGACAAACACGCGCTCCGCATGACGGTCAGAGGCCGCCTCTTCAGGCAAGCACGAGCTCACGGCTACGCACATCTCGCGCAGGCTGGACGCCTGGCGCCCGAGTTGGGCAAAAACTGCGGCGGGCTCCTCGCCCGCCAGCTTGGGGATCCCGGCTACGATCGAGATCCTGACTAGTGGCGTGAAGTCGATGGTGTCGAAGAGCTGCGCACGCTGACGACTCGTCCACTTGCGCAGCGGGCCGGTCTCGATCGCCGCGGCCGAGCTCGTTCCGGCTGTCTCGCTGCGAAAGACGATCGTGTTGCGCGTCTTCACTTCCTCGCCAAAGAGCGCGTGCGGTTCGCGGTCGAAGA
>JACZST010000115.1 GCA_022574065.1 Acidobacteriota bacterium | reverse complement strand
GACGCCGGACCCTAACTCTTGGTCCAGGCGATCCACGCTGCCGCCGACGGTGACGCACTCATCGCCCCGAGCGTCACCGCCCGACTCCTCGCGACATTCTCCGACACACGTATGGGGACGCCACCGGCTCAGCCCATCGAACCGCTCACCGGCCGCGAAGAGGAAGTGCTGGTCACGGTGGCGCATGGTCGCACTAACGCCGAGATCGCCGACGACCTTCACATCAGTCTCAGCACAGTCAAGACCCACCTGGCGAACCTCATGGCCAAGCTCGGCGCACGGAACCGCGTCGAGATCGCAATGTGGGCCTACGAAACGGACGGCATCAAGAGCTGATCCCCTCCCTGTGGAGGCTGATCCCGGCGGCTCCGGTCGGGCTCAGCCGGTTGGCTTTTTTTGGGGGCTATGGCCGTGTACGGCCTCACGCGCTCATAAGGGATCAAACTGTGTTCACGACAAACGACACCATCCAAGACAGTGCAGATCCCGCCGGCATCCAACGACTACCCGTGAAACACAGATCACTCAATCTGTGCAACATCACCCGATTCCACGAGTGCTCCAAAACGAGGCTTCTGCGCTCGTCACATCGGCGACTCGAATCGCCGAGCCGAGGCCTCGATAACGCCGGTTCTCGGACGCCGCGAAGTGAGCTGGTGGCCGGGCGGCTGATTCGCTATGTGTGGTTTCCTCAGATAGGAGATGCCCGGATTGTCTAGACCCCAAGCCGCTCACATTTCCGGGTTCGGTGCACGTCGAACGGTGCGCCGCCCTGAACCGGCTGTCGGAGCCGGTCTTGGACCGTCAGCCAATGCGTACTGTTGCGCAACGAATTCGTCGAACTCACCGGGGGAATCTGATGCCCATACCGATGTGGGTAGCCCAGATCAACAAACGAGTGTTGAACCCATTGGAACTCAGGCGGGGCGTCAGGCCTGTCCTGACGCATGTGGGTCGATCGTCTGGCAAAACCTACCGGACACCCCTCGACGCCCACCCCGTCGACGGCGGCTATATCGTCATCGTGATGTATGGCCTGGACTCGGATTGGGTCCAGAACGTGTTGGCTGCCGGCGCGGCAACGCTCGAGATCGAAGGCGAAGAGTTCGAGTTGATGTCTCCGAGGCTGGTCTCGAAAGAGGATGCGTGGCAACTGCTGTCCACGACCACCAAGGCGCCACCCGATTACTTGCGGGTCACCGAGTACCTGCAGATGGACCTTCGTCGGTAGCAATGAGAGCGCTCATCTAGCGGCGGGCGATCGCAGGGTGCGCCGGGACGGTTGTCCGTCATATGGTCAACCCGGTGATCCAACGCGGCCCAAAAGCACCAGTGCCCACGCGAGACACCCGAATGCGACGGTCGTCGCCAGTGCCCGAAAGAGGTTCCAACCAACCCACCTTGCTTCGCTGAACTGCTCCCGTACCTCGGCGAGATCGGCAATCCCATCAGGGTCCCCGGCGGCCTTGATACCGTCGTTGAGCGGTACGTTGACGGCAACGGTGATGACCACTACAGCCAGGTACAGCACCAACGCGACCACGATCCATGGAAGGACCGAGCGGAAATCCTCGCCCAGGTGGAGGGCCGCGGCACTACCAGTGAACACCAGGCCGCCCAGGAAGGTCATGAGGAACAACGGGTTGATGATCGCGGTGTCGATCGCCTGGAACGCCCCGACGAAGGTCCGGTCGTCGGAACGGCGCAGGCCCGGCATGATGGCGTTGGCATAGATGGCGAAGACGCCAGCGAAGAGGCCCACCATGAGTGTGGCAATCATCAGTGTGGCGGTTCGCGCAATCTCCATCGATATTTCTCCTCACCAGGATCGACGGTGAGTTGATCACAACGGCGTGACCCTCACGTATTCGCTCAGCGACTGTAGCTCGCAACATGGCTGATGACCGTGGTCGGTATCCTCACCCAATGACGCGCCGCCTTTGCCTACACCAGTAGGTCACAGATGGACCAGGTGTCTGATGCCTTCCTACTCACCTTGGCCGAGGTCTCGGCCGGTCTGATCGGGCTGTTTCTCGTGGGGATGATCTTCTACATCCAGACCGGGTTCGGCCAACTCGAGAAGTCCCGCGAAGTGGTTGAACCGTACTTCCGTTCGAGCACTCGGATCGTGCTGATCCTTTATGCCATTCCGCTTGCCCTGTCCCTGACCCTGGTCGCCCTCCCTGATGTTTGGAGCTGGCTGGTGTTCTGGATCTTGATCGTGGGCCTCGTCGCGGCCAATGTGAGCAGCGCCGTTGGTGTCCGCCCAGTCATGGGGGCCACGGGAAACAGAACGCTGCTGATGAATGAGATTGTCGGCACGGTCGGCGTGGCGTTCATTGTGATTCTCCCACTGGCGACCGGAGGTCTCAGCCCCAGTCGGGAGGACCTCGTCCCCAGCATCCTGATCGCCTTGGGCATAGCGTTTCTGAGTACCTGTGTGTTGGTTCTGACTCTTTTTGATATCGCTCAGTTCGAACGCTCGGAACCAACAGACCCCAAGCCAAAACGATCGACAGCGAGACTGCGGAAGAAACGCCGCGAGCCTGCAGCGGACGACTCCGAGCCGCCTGATGAGTCGACCTCGGGTGAGGATGACGAGACACCCGAGTAGGCAAGGCGCCCCAGACCTTGTCTTGGTTTCGTCGCATTCCGCTTCGACCATGGCTTTGCCTGGATAAGACGATTCCTTGGCGACGCGATAACCCTGGGTGGAGCGGGGTGAGGATCGGGGTGGCGGCGTTCCATACAGCGTTCCCACCGCTATCGGCGTTCTCACCCTTTTACTATTTCACGCGCAAAGTTCCTTGCGTTTTCTGGGTCGAAGAGGTCCTCGAGCGCAGGTCACAGATCTAGGGTGAGTTCGCGGACGACAAGCTCTATGACCGTCTCCCGTTTGCGATACAAACTAGAACCCGCGGTGCTCCGCTGGTTACCGAATACAGCATTCCGCCAACTCCTCAAACGTCAACGCAGCGCGCTTTTGGAGAGGCTCTGGCCATGCGATGGGGGTGAGCAAATATGAGCGTTGGCCACCAAAATGCCCGATCAGCGATCAGACGTTCGTCTCACGGAGGGAGAATGGCTCCCAGAATGGCTCCCAAACGTCATACGGTCCATCACCCGTCACGCGGCGAACCCCTTGCCGTACAAGGCTTCACTGGCACGCCCGGAGGAACTCGAATCCCCAACCTTCTGATCCGTAGTCAGACGCTCTATCCAATTGAGCTACGGGCGCTCGCAAGCGATAAGGTAATCCGCCGCGCACCCTACACCCAGGGAAAGGAACGGCACCTGTGACCAGCGACCTCCGATCCCTCGCCGACGAGTACCACGAGTACGACATGGAGCAGAATCCGACGACGGCTCACATGTACGGCGACTACCGCTACGCCGACCGGATGGAGGACGCCAGTAGGAGCCACGAGGACGAAAACATCGCCCGGTTGCGCGAGTTCGGCGCTCGCGCTCGCGCTATCGCTACGGCCACGCTGACCCCCGAGGACGCCCTCACCCGCGAGGTCCTGATCTTCGAAGTCGAGTCCAAAGCCGATCTGGAGGAGACACGGCAAGCCGAGTTCGCCGCCGACCCCATATTCGGGCTCCACATCTACGCCCAGTTGCTGCCACCGATGCTGTCGGTCCCTGACGCAGACGTCGCCGCGGCCATGGTCGAAAAGTGGAAGAGCTACGCCGGGACGATCGACCAGATGACCGAGAGACTCCGCGAAGGGGTAGCAGCAGGTCGGACGCCGGCCGAGTTCGCTGTCGAGGCCGTGATCGGCCAGCTCGACGACTGGTTGGCGCTACCCATCGAGCAAGACCCATTGCTGATGACCCAGGTACCGCCCGACTTCACCGATGAACAGACCGCGGACTGGAAGGAAGGCCTCGCAGGGGCGGTCCGCGACTCGGTGCGACCGGCGGTGGAGCGCCAACGCGACGTGCTCCGCGACGAGGTGCTCCCTGAGTCCAGACCGGTGGGCAGCGAGGGGCTCTCCTTTCTCCCCGACGGCGATTTCGTGTACTCCAGGGCGATCCATCGATACACAACCCTCCCCTTACAGGCCGGCGAGATCCATCAGATCGGGCTGCAGCAAATCGAACGGCTGGCGGATGAGTACCGCGAGCTCGGCCCCGAAGTGCTCGGTACCGACGACCTATACGAGATCTTCGCCAAGCTCCGTGACGATCCGGAGCTGCACCACACCTCCGGGGCCGACATCGTCAAGGCGTCGGAGGATGCGTTCGCCAGGGCAAGGGAAGAGATGCCCGACTGGTTCGGGAAGCTCCCCAAGGCGGATTGCATCGTCCAGGAGACCCAGAGCGGTGCCCAGGCGTTCTACTACCCGGCGGCGGATGACGGGTCGCGGCCCGGCATATTCTTCATGAACACCGCCGATCCCACGTCATGGGGGATCCACGAGGTGGAGTCGACGGCCTTCCATGAAGGCATCCCCGGCCACCACCTACAGGCCTCCATTGCCCAGGAGCTCGGTGACGCGGTACCGGACTTTCGCCGCCACCTGCACATCGTCGCCTACGGTGAAGGGTGGGCCCTGTACTCGGAGCGGGTCTCAGACGAAATGGGGATCTACGGCTCACCATTGGGCCGGATGGGGATGCTGGTGGGAGATTCGATGCGGGCCGGCCGGCTCGTCGTCGACACCGGGATGCATGCCCTCGGTTGGTCCCGCCAACAGGCGATCAACTACCTGGCGGAGAACACCCCGATGTCCACGTACACCATCACCGAGGAGATCGACCGCTATATCGCCTCGATGCCGGGCCAAGCGTTGTCCTACATGATCGGCCGCCTCGAGATCGAGCGGATGCGCCGGGAAGCCGAGGACGCGATGGGCGACCGCTTCGACATCAAGGAATTCCACGACACCGTGCTCGGGTCGGGCGCCGTCCCCTTGGAGACCCTGGACCGCATGGTGTCGGAGTGGGCGGCGTCGGCATGAACGATGAGCTGAAACGAATCGGAGACGAATTCTGGGCCTTCACCCTCGAGTCGAGCCCGACCAACGCCACCCTGCTCGGATACCACGACTACGACGCCGCTCTCGAAGACCTTTCCCGCGAGGTCGAGGACGAGCACATCGCATCCCTCGACGGGTTCGCCGCAGCAGCAAAGGCCATCGACCCCGACCCGCTCACCGCCGACGAGCGGATCAGCCGCGAGGTGTTGATGTTCGAAGCCTCAACGGCTGCCGACGATCTTCGCTCCCGGATGGCAGAGTTCGCCGTCGACCCGTTCAACGGGATACAGGTCGTGTTCCAGCAGATTGCCGGCCAGATCCCGATCACCGAGCCGGAGCACGCCGAAGCGATGGTGGAGAAATGGTCGAAGATGGGTCGCATGCTCGATCAGGCGATCGGGCGCCTCCGTGAAGGTGTCGCCGCGGACCGCACACCACCGATCGTCGGTACCGAGAAGACCATCGCCCAACTCGACACCTATCTGGCATCGCCGGTCGAGGACGATGCCCTGGTCAACCTGCCGGCACCCCCGCAGTGGAGCGAGGACGAGGTTGCCGCGTGGCGAGCGACGCTGAGCGAGCAGGTGCAGTCCGTGGTGCGTCCCGGCTTTGCCCGTTACCGCGAAACCATCGTCGACGAGATCCTCCCGGTAGCGCGACCGCAGGAGCGCAGCGGTGTCGTCTGGCTAGAAGACGGCCAGGAGATATACGAGCGGGCGATCCGGCGTCATACGTCGCTGCCGCTCACCGCGTTGGACATCCACGATACGGGCCTCGGCGACATCGCCGAACTCGAGGACGAATACCGCCGACTCGGACAATCGGTGCTCGATACCGACGACCTCACCGAGATCTACAGCCGGCTACGCGACGACAAGGCCCTCCGCTTCGAGGACGCCGATCAGATCGTGGCCGCCGCCCAGGGAGCCCTGGATCGGGCGAGTGCCGCGATGGGCAAGGCGTTCGGACGGTTGCCGAAGGCGCCATGCGTCATGGCGGTGGTGCCGCCGCTCGGTGCCGAGGATGCCCCCCTCGCCTTCTACTTCCCGCCGACCGAGGACGGCTCCCGGCCCGGGACTTTTTTCGTCAACACGACGTTCCCGACAACGCGCACACGCTACGAATCTGAAGCACTGGCGTTCCACGAGTCGATCCCAGGCCACCACCTCCAGCTGGCGCTTGCCCAGGAGGTCGAGGGCCTTCCCGACTTCCGAAAGAAC
>JACZST010000114.1 GCA_022574065.1 Acidobacteriota bacterium | reverse complement strand
GGACGCAGCCGAAGCCACCGAGGACGCAGCCGACTGTTCCGACGCCGCCGCAGCCGACGATTCCACCGAGGACGCAGCCGACAGTTCCGACGCCGCCGCAGCCGACGATTCCACCGAGGACGCAGCCGACAGTTCCGACGCCGCCGCAGCCGACGACTCCGCCGAGGACGCAGTCGATGATTCCGATGCCGCCGCAGTCGCCACCGGCGATTCGGCGGACGTCGGCGGCGACGAAGCCACCGCGAGCGAGGAGGCCTAGGTGGCGAAGCAGCGCATCTACGAGCTTGCTCGCGCTCTTGACCTCGAGTCCAAGGACGTGCTGGCTCGCGCCCGGGAGCTCGGGTTCGACGTGAAGACCGCTTCCTCGGGTCTGGAGGAAGACGACGCCGCCATCGTTGCCAAGTCGTTCCGAGTGGCGGAACCCGAGGAAGAGGTGGCGCCCGAACCGGAGTCGCCAGCCGATACCGATACCGATACCGAACCTGCGGCAGATGGAGAAACGTCAGTAGCCGAGCGGGTCGACGAGCACGTTTTGCTCGTCGAACCCGGCCTCACCACACACGAGCTGGCCAGGATGATTCAGACCAGAACCGTCAGCATCGTCCAGGAGCTCATGGAGATGGGTGAGATGGTCCCCGCCGGCGGAACCATCCCCATCGACGCCATCGTCCCGCTCGGCGAGCGACTCGGCTACGAGTTGCTGCTCACCGAGCCCGCGGAGGTCGAGGAAGAGGAGATAGGGCCGGCCCGGTACATCATCGAGTTCGAAGACGATCCGGCAACCCTGGAGCCGAGACCCCCCGTGGTGACCGTGATGGGTCACGTCGATCACGGGAAGACCCAGCTCCTCGACACGATCAGAAAAACCAACGTCGTGGAAAGTGAGGCCGGCGGCATCACCCAACACATCGGCGCCTACAGGGTCCAGTATGGAGATTTGGGGATGACATTCATCGACACCCCAGGCCACGAGGCGTTCACCGCGCTACGTGCCCGCGGTGCCGAGGTCACCGATATTGTGATCCTTGTGGTAGCGGCCGACGACGGGGTCATGCCCCAAACCATCGAGGCGATGGCCCACGCCAAGGCGGCGGAGGTTCCGCTGGTGGTGGCAATCAACAAGATGGATCTGGAGAGCGCAAACGCTGTTGCCGTCAAGGCCGAGCTGACCCAGCATGACGTGTTGGTCGAGGACCTTGGAGGTGAGGTGCCTGCCGTCGAGGTATCTGCCCTCAACGGCACCGGCGTCGACGAGCTGCTGGAGATCGTCTCGCTGGTGGCGGAGGTCGAGGAGCTTTCTGCGAACCCGAATGCGCCGGCGATCGGCACCGTCATCGAGGCACAACTCGAGGTAGGGCGTGGCCCGGTGGCGACGGTGATCGTGCAGAGGGGCACGCTGAAGAGAGGAGCCGCCGTCGCCAGCGGCGCGGTCGCGGGCCGCGTACGCGCAATGTACGACGAGAACGGCGAGCAGTTGACCTCCGCCGGGCCGAGCACGCCGGTGCTCGTCACCGGGTGGGACGACGTGCCACAGGCGGGTGACATGTTCCAGGTCGTCAAGAACGAGCGGACCGCTCGCAAACTCGCGACAGACGAGGTAACGCGAAAGCGTGCTACTGAGCTGCTGGTACCCACCGCCACCGAGCGCCTGACCCAGCTGTTGGAGAGCATGCGAACCGCAGACCACGCCGAGCTGAGGATCATCGTAAAGGCCGACGCTCACGGGTCGCTAGAGGCCATTCGCGAGGCAGTTGCGAAGATCTCGCGAGAGGACGCAGCGGTGACCATCATCCACGGCGGCGTCGGTGGGATCACAGCCAACGACATCATGCTGGCCGAGACGGCTGAGGCTATCGTCTACGGGTTCAACTCTCGACCCGATGCGTCGGCGCGGGCCGCAGCAGAAGAGAGCGCCATCGACGTCCGGACGTTTTCCATCATTTACGAGCTCCTCGACGATGTCGAGCAGCTGCTGGTCGGCGAGCTTGCCCCTGAAAAGGTCGAGACGTTCCTGGGTGTGGCCGAGGTGCGCGCCACGTTCAGGGCGCCACGGTATGGGTTGGTAGCCGGGTGCTATGTCACCGAGGGAGTGATCAACAGAAACGCCCGCGCCAGGCTCGTTCGCGACGGCGTTGTCGTCTACGACGGCACCATCGCCTCGCTGCGTCGGTTCAAGGACGACGTCCAGCAGGTGCAGACCGGGTTCGAATGCGGCATCGGCCTCGAGGGTTATCGGGACATCAAGGAAGGTGACACAATCGAGTCCTACGAGGTTCGCGAGATCGCCAGGACGTAGGGTACCGGCATGCACGTTGCTGCGGTCACCGTCGAACTGAGGATCCGCGACATGCACTCGTTGAAAGAGAAGCGCCGTGTGGTGAAGAGCATCATTGCCGACATCGGAAAGTCTCATCCCGTAGCCATTGCCGAGGTCGACCATCAAGATCTATGGCAGCGATCGACTTTGGGCATTGCCGCAATCTCCACGTCGCCCGGTCAGGTCGAAAGGATGCTCCGGTCGATCAACAACGATCTCGATGCTCGCGACGACGTCGAGTTGCTCGGTGTGACGACCTCGTACCTCGAGTCGACAGAGCAATGAGGCGAGACACGACCCCCCGAATGCGCAAGGTCAACGAGCTGCTGCGTGAGGTCATCGCCGATGCGGTGACATCACTCAAGGACCCCGGCCTTGGGTTCCTCACCATCACCGGAGTCGATACCTCACCCGACCTGCGAACCGCCGTCGTCTTCTACTCGGTGCTGGGGAGCCAGGAGGATCGGGAAGCCACCGCAGCCGCGCTGGGTCGCGCCACTCCGCGTATCCAGGCGATCGAAGGCAGCCAGATACGAATGAAGTACACCCCCAGGCTCACCTTCCTGGTGGATGTGTCGATCGAGGAAGGCGAGAAGATCGACCGCTTGTTGAGGGATGTCATCGATGGATCGGAGCGGGAGTGGGGTTGACACAGGGCGACTGGGACGCCGCAGCAGATGCGCTGGTATCGGCGTCGACCATCGGCGTCGTCGGCCATGTCCGGCCGGACGGCGACGCCCTCGGAGCGATGCTCGGCCTTGTCCATGCCGCCCGAGCCGCAGGAAAGAACGCAGTAGCGTCCTTTGGTGAACCGTTCGTTCTCGGCAACGAGTTCGACTACCTCGACCTCAGTGTGCTCACCCCTCCCGGCCGGTTTCCCGGCGATCTCGACCTCGCCGTTGTCTGTGACACCGGGGTCATCGACCGGCTGGGCAGTGTTGGCCCCAAGGTGGAGAAGGCGTCGAAACTGCTGGTCATCGATCACCACAAGTCGGAAAGCGACATCGGTGACATCACCCTCATCGACCCAACCGCAGCGGCGACGACCCAACTCGTGTACCAGCTGCTGGTCAGGATGGGATGGCCGATCACCAGGGCGGTGGCCGACGCGCTGTACACCGGGATCGTGACCGACAGCGGGCGGTTCATGTACTCGGCGACGACCGCCGAAGTCCATCGCATCGCCGCCGAGCTGATCGAATCAGGCGTGGAGCCCGCCATGATCGGCCAGCATCTTTTCGAGTCGGCTCCGTTCGGCTACTTCGCCGTGGTCTCGGATGTGCTTGGCCGCGCCGTCCTCGACAAGCAAGCAGGTTTGGTGTGGTCGGTCCTGACCGGCGACGACGTGAAGAACGCCGACGTCACCTGGGAAGCAACCGATGGCCTCATCGACCTGGTGCGGTTGGCGGAGGAAGCAGATACCACGCTCCTGTTGAAGGAGGTGGAGCAGGGGGCCCTCAAAGGCAGCCTCAGATCGCGAGGCGCCGTCGACGTTGCGGCTGTGGCCGGTGCGTTCGGCGGTGGCGGGCACCGCAACGCCGCCGGGTTTAGCACCAAAGGCACCGTTGAGGAGACCGTCGCCAAGATCACCGAACTGCTCTCGTGACCACCACAACCATCAGCTCGGGGTTCCTGCTCGTGGACAAGCCCGGTGGGTGGACGAGTCACGATGTCGTGGCCAAGGTCAGGAATATGGCTGGCGGCAAGGTCGGGCACGCCGGCACGCTGGACCCGATGGCCACCGGGCTGCTTGTGCTCGGACTCGGCCAGAGCACGAGGCTGTTGCGCTTTGTCCAGTCGTTCCCCAAGACGTACGAGGCGACCGCGGTTTTCGGTGTCGCAACCGACAGCCTCGACGCCGACGGGGCGATTCTCGACCGCACGCCGTTGCCGGTCACTGAGGAGGACCTGGCCAGCGTCATCGGTCGCTTCACCGGCAAGATCCACCAGATGCCGCCGATGGTTTCGGCGCGCAAGGTCGAGGGACGGAGGCTGTACGAGCTTGCCAGGGAGGGAAAGATCGTCGAGCGAGAGACGCGACCCGTCGACATCTACGATCTGGAGATCCTCGACATCGCTCCCTCCGACTACCCGGAGGTCCGGTTCCGCGTCGTCTGCAGCACCGGCACCTATGTGCGAACGCTCGCAGACGATATGGCACGGGCGCTGGGCGGGCGTGCCCACCTCAGCGCACTTCGCCGTACCCGAAACGGCTCGCTGCACGTCGCCGACGCATCATCGATCGAAACGATCGTCGCAGCCGCAGCCAACGGAGTCCTGCCCGAATTGGTCGTGACACCGTCGCGGGCGCTCGAAGACCTGCCGGGAGTGGTGCTCGATCCCGAGTACGTGCGAGCGGTCCGCAACGGCGCAGTCATCCCGGCGGCGAGTGTCGACGCACCAGACGGAAGCCTGGTCCGCCTCCTCGATGCCGATGCGCTCCTCGGCGTTTATCGGGTCGAGGGGGCGACGGTAAAGGCAGAGGTCGTCACCTCATGATGGTCTATCGCGGGCAGCCGGAGACATGGGACCCGCCGGCCGGTGGTTCGGGGGTCGCTATCGGTGTGTTCGACGGGGTTCATCGTGGGCACCTTCGCGTGTTCGCGGCTCTCGACGCAGCTAACACCAAGGTCGTTCTCACGTTTGGCACCCATCCGGCCGCGGCGCTGTCGCCACAGGGAGAGCCACCCAAGCTCACCACGTTGAAAGGACGTCTCGCCCTGTTCGCGGCTGCCGGGATCGACCGAACCGCCATCCTGGACTTCGACGACGAGATGATTTCGATGGCGCCGGAAGCCTTCGTCGAGCGTGTGCTCGTCAACGGGCTCGACGCCCGTTTGGTGGCCGTGGGAGAAGGGTTCCGATTCGGGAACAAGGCCAGGGGGAGCACCGACACCCTCGTCGACCTCGGCGGAACACACGGGTTCGAGGTCGCCGTAGTGCCGATCCTCAGCGACGACGGGAACGAGATCCGGTCGACCACCATCCGGGAGGCGATCGCCGCCGGCGATGTCGAGCGAGCGGCCGAGTTGTTGGGCAGGCCGTATCTCATCCAAGGGATCGTGGTCCCCGGAGAGGGACGCGGCAGGGCGATCGGTGTGCCCACGGCGAACATCTCATTTCCCACCGGGCTAGCGGTTCCGCGCCGCGGTGTCTATGCCGTGTATGTCGAGGTGGACGGTGAGCGTCTGCCCGCGGTGGCAAACTTCGGTGTTCGGCCTACCTTCGGTGGAGACCAAGAGGTGTTGGAGGCTCATGTGATCGGCAGGGACGTCGACATCGATGGGCGCGAGATCGGGGTGCAGTTCGTGGCACGACTGCGCAGCGAGCAACGATTCGACGGTGTCGATGCGCTGGTCGAACAAATCCACACCGACATCAGCACAGCCGAAGCCCTGTTCGGCGAGGTGCAACAGGCCCCTTGACCGGTGCCCCGCGATCCGGCATGGTCGCGTTGACCCGCACTTCCCGGTACCTGGTACTTGCTACCTGGTGCTCGGTACCGAATGGAAGCCATCATGATCACCGCCCTCACGATGTTCCTGCTGCTCGGCATCGGCTGGGGGCCCGTGCCGAACGATGAACCGACGGATGCGTACTCCGCGCCCGGAGACGGTCTTGGACTGACTTCCAATCACCCCAGGCCAGCGCCGACGTCGGTACCGCGGCCGGGTGTTCCCAGGGTTCCATTTCCCGGCGCAGGCCTCGGCGGCCTGGGTGGCCTTGCCGCGGCCGCTGGTCTCGCTGCCGGCCGGGGTAAGGGCCGTCGCAGAGAAGAGGACAGTCGGGTCGGATCGGGGAGCGATGACCCTCCCGAACCCGGTTCGATCGGTCTTCTGGTGCGAAGGGCGTACGACGGCTGGGTCGCATCGCTCGGTAGTGACGCCGAGGTCCTGATGCTCGACCCGCACGGTGACGGCAGGGTGGCCATCCGGCTCGGTCCCGCGGATGCGGAGCACGTGGTGATCCTGGTGCCGGGCACCGGCGCCGATCTCGCCGGAACGGAGCTGCACGTCGCCAGGGCTCGGACCCTGCTCATCGCGGCGCAGCAAG
>JACZST010000113.1 GCA_022574065.1 Acidobacteriota bacterium | reverse complement strand
GGCGCAGAATCCCCTCAGCGGAGACGACGCTGGTCGGTCGCAACGACAGGGCGATCTGGTCCAGATACCGCAGCATCGTTGCCGCCAACACCGGTGCCGCCTCAGTAATCTGTGGCCAGTCGAACTCACGAGGCCGCGGTCGACCCGGGCCGGTGGAATCAACACGGTCGGGAGCAGATACGACGGCGGCGTTCATTTCCCCACCTCTTCGGCTACGGCGAGGAACACCTCAGCGTCGATCACCGCACAGGCCCGGTCGTATTCGTCGGCCAACCAGCCGTTGGCCAGATGCACATAGAGGCGGGTGGTCTCGATCGAGCGGTGCCCAGCCATGACCTGCAACGCTTCGAGTTCCATGCCGGCTTCACGCAGCCGGGTGAAACAGGTGTGGCGCAGCTGGTGACAAGTGACCCGTCTCAGCCCGGCCCGGTCCCGAGCTGAGACAAAGACCTGGTTCAGTCCCTCGAACGACAACGGCCGGCCACGGCGTTGACCCTTCAACACGACAAACACCCGATCCGTGGTCGCCTCGGCGGGTCGTTCCAGGCGGAGATAGTCGCCGACCGTGGAGAACCATCGGGTCGAGATCGGGATGCGGCGTTGATGGCCGCCCTTGCCCTCAACAATGAACACCTGTTTTCGGGCCGCGTCGAGATCCTCGAGCCGCAGGCCGAGGACTTCACAACGGCGCAGCCCGCCCAGGACCATGGCTTGGAACATCGCCCGGTCCCGCAGCTTGCGACACGCCGCCAACAAGGCGTCGACCTCGGCGGGGTCCACGATCCGAGGCAACGTTCTCGGTGTCCGGATCAACGGGACACCCCGCCCACCCCGGCGGCGGGACCGGCGCGTCGACAACCCCTGTGGCACCGGATTGCGCTCCACGTCACCCCGAACTACCAGGAACGAGAACATCGACGACAACGACGACAGACGACGCTTGATCGTCCGCGCCGACAACCCCGACTCGCCGTCAACCAACCGGATCACCTTGGGGTCACCCGCCGAGCGTTGCGCCGTGATAAACGCCAACACATCCGCCGTCGTCACCGCAACCGGATCCTTCGGGACCAGCGTGAAGAACACCTTCAAATCGAACCCTGCCGCCAACACCGTGTTCGGCCGACAGCGGGCAGCCAGGAACTCGAGATAGTCATCAACCACCTCGTGACCAAGCCGGACCAGCACCCGATCATCAGACACAGCAGAACGAACCAAATACGGGGACCAAGACATGACAGCCATCCTCTCTGGCCCCGACGGGACCACCACCACCCACAGTCCCAGACCAGCCACCCAGCGTCCACCAAACACGCCCCCGATTACCCACATATCCTCACGACTGTGCGCTGCTGATTCTCAATTGACGAGCCTCTTGCGCCACGGGCCTATAGACGATACGCTATAGCCATGAGGAGCATCGAAGAACGCATCGCCGGGTCGCTGTTGCAGTCCGCACGACAGCGGCTTGGGCTTTCTCAAACCGCCTTTGCCGACCTGGCCGGGATCGCCCAACCGACGTTGTCAGCGTACGAGTCGGGCCATCGTCAACCGACTCTGCCCACGCTGTTGCGGATGCTGGAAAGCGCAGGGCTCGAGCTGCGACTGGAGCTCGCCGAACGAGACAACCACGACGCCGTGCTCGCCGAGTGGGAGCGAACGCTTGACGATGCAACCAAGCAGCGGTTGCAATCCCAGGGTTACCGGCTGGCCAGCGATGCCGCCTGAGCTCAGCGACGACCACGCGGCTGCTATCTGCCAGGTCCTCATCGACCACGGGGTGGAGTTTGTGATCATTGGTGGGATGGCGGCTCGACTGCACGGCACCGGCCACGCCACTGTCGACGTCGACATATGCCCATCACCCGAGGAGGCCAACCTGGCGAACCTCGCCGATGCCCTGCGCCAGCTCGGTGCCAGGCTTCGGGTGGAGGGTGACCCCGAAGGTGTGGCGTTCGACCCCCACCCGGACATGCTCCGCCAGGTCACGACGATGACCATGATCACCGAACAAGGGCCCGTCGATCTCTGCTTCACACCCGCGGGCTTTCCCGACGGATTCGCCGGCCTGCGCGAGCACGCTTCGACCATCGTCGTCGGCGCGGTTGAGCTGCCGGTGGCCTCGCTTGAGGACGTCGTCATCTCCAAACGTGCCGCAGGACGACCCAAGGACGTCGTCGCCCTCCCACCACTCGAAGCACACCTGCGACGCACCAACAGATCGTCGCGGACACCGGACCCTCCACAACGCTGATCCAGCTGCGCCCGACAGCCATGCGAGCCGTGTGTCGCTGTCGAAGAACCAAATGCCACCGCGGCGGGAACCGCGGCCGTCGATCTCGGGGCGCGCTGGGGGCGCGAGAGGACGAAAAACGACGCGAAATGACGACTGACAACGACAGTTGACGAACAAGCTGAAATCCGTGCCAGACAAGGGATGTCGCCGGTTTCGTTGGCCAGCACCGACAAGGCCGAAACCCCCTGAACCGCCCTCTCAAGGCGGTAGCGTGGGTTCAAATCCCATCGGGGCTACGAAGCAGATTCATGAGTCTTGGATCTGGCTCTCGATTGTTGACTGTTGACGATATGTCGGCGATAGGACGCTCCACGTCTGCTAAATTGGGGTGATGCCGTTCAGGTTCCCGATCATGCTGGTGATCTTCTTCCTGATCTTCACCGGTGGGCGCATCATCCCGTTCGTCTTCGTCGCCTTCGGGTTGTGGTTCCTGCTCGGGGTAATGAGGCAGGGCACACGGATCGAGCGTCGCCCTGGCGTCACCTCCGATGAGCTCGACGACCTCCGCACCGAGGTCGCTATCGGCTTGCTCGAGGTCGACGATGACAATCGGCTGACGACGAACAAGGCCGCCAGGTCTCGTCTCGAGACCGCAGGCAGGTACTACACCAAGGCATCGGCAATTCTCGATCGAGGCGTCCGGCGTCGCGAGCGTGATGCCGTGGCCGAAACGCTGTATCGGGCACGCTATGAGCTCGAGGCGGTCTCTGCGTCCCTCGACGGCCGCACGGTGTCGGCATCGCCGGGGCCGCCGACCCGAGCTACCGCGGTGAAGGTGGCGACGCCCTCGTCGCGCCGCCGTCGCGCCTACTACTGCTGCTGGTAACTGCGGCAACGGCGGTCACAGTCCGTCGCACGTGTCTGGGGTCACACTCAATGAGTACGTAGACACGTACGACGATTGAGAACTAGATCTGGGCGGCGCCCCACACCGGGATCTCGGCTCCGTCGATGACGGCCGAGCGATGGCTGGTGAGGAAGTCGATGACGCTGGCAATCTCCTCCGGCTTTGGCCAGTGCACATACTCGGCGTAGGGCAGCTCGGCGCGGGTGGTCGGAGTGTCGATCACTGAGGGCAGCAGCACGTTGCACGTCACGTTGGTATCGGACAGCTCGACGGCGACCGATCGGCCGAGCGCCGCCACGCCGGCCTTGGCGATGTTGTAGGCCGCCTGGCCGGAAGGGGTCTCGATGGCATGGCGACTCCCCATGAGCACGATCCGGCCCCAGTCCTGCTTCTTCAGGTGAGGGATCGTCGCCCGCACCGCATTGAAGCTCGACCGGAGGTTGATGTCGATCATCCGATCGAACCGGACATCGTCGGTCTCTTCGACATCCCGTCCCCCCGTCCATCCGCCGACGAGACAGCACAGCACGTTGACGCCACCAAAGGCGTCGACCACCTCCTGGACGAATTTCTCCATCGCTCGAGCGTCTGAGGCATCGACGCGGCTCAGCAGCAGCTCGTCGTCGGAGGCATCGAGCTCCGATTCGAGCTGCGCCTCGAGCTCGGTTGCCTCCTCGGGCACGAGGTAGGTCACACCGATCTTGAAGCCTCGCTGAACGAGCAGCGGCAGCAGCTCTCTTCCAACAGACCCGGTACCGCCGGTGACAATGGCGACGTTCGACGTACTCATCGGATTCCTCAGCCTAGTAAGCAGTTCTGATCAGTCCCGGAGGTGTCGGCATAGGCGGGAGCAACATGGGTGCGGTGCGACATTCCGGCAGCGGCTCACAGGAATCCCAGTCTCCGGATCGCATCGAGATCGGAAGGGCGGTCGAGGTCGAGGGCGAGCCCGGGGCGGATCAGAACCGCGGCGTCCGGCACCGCGGCGAGATGGCGGTGGAAGCTCCCCACCCCGTAGGAGAACGGGAACCCCGGCGTCGAGCCTGCGATCAAGCTGGTGCCGCCGTCGTGGGACGGTGCGAGGACCGATCGACCGTCGAGCACCGTCACCGCTGCTTCGATATCCTCCGGCGCGATCGCAGGCAGATCGGCGTGGACCACCATCCATGCATCATCGGCTTGTGCGATTCCGGCCGCGGCTGCGGCATCGAGGCCTGGAGGGTCAGGCTCGTCGACGAGGCCGAACCCGCTCTCCGAAGCCCAGGAACGGACCTCGTCGTCCCCGGTCACGATCACGACCGACGCCCCCGCCTCGGCGATCGCCGTACACGTCCGTTCGGCGAGTCGACGCATGAGGGCAAAGCGCTCCTCGGTGGACAGTGCCTCGGATAGTCGGGTCAACCCATCGAACGACCGGATCGGCACGACGGCCGTGAACCTCACGGCTCGTTGCTCAAGCGCCCGGCACCTGGATGCGCTTCTCGTACCAGCGCAAGAGAAGGCTCAACGACACCGTCAGTGTCAAGTAGAACCCGGTCAGGATGATGAAGCCCTCCAAGAAGGCGAATGATCTCCCCGTCCACAGCCTGGTCATCTGAGTCAGCTCCCGCACTGCGATGATCGAGACCAGCGAGGAGTCCTTGAGGAGGGCGATGAGGTCGTTACCGAGGGCGGGCATGATGTTGCGGATGGCCTGAGGGAGCACGATGAACCGCATGATCTGCCGATCGGAGAGGCCCATCGAGGCGCCGGCCTCCTTCTGGCCGGTCGAAACCGACTGAATCCCGGCTCGGAACACCTCGGCGATGAAGGCGGCGTAGATGAGCCCGAGTGCCAGGGTTCCCCGGACGGCGAAGCTGGGCCGGACACCGATGATCTGGAACAGCCGGCCGAACAACACGATCGAGATGAACAGGATGGTCACGATCACGGGCACTCCCCTGACCAGCTCGATGTAGTACATCGCCAGGTTCCTGACCGCGGTTTTCTTGGAGAGCCTGGCGAGCCCAACGAGCAGCCCGAGGACCAGGGCAAGGATGAAGCCGCCGAGGGTGACGTACAGGGTCATCGACAACCCGCCAACGATGAAGACGAAACCCTCGCGCCACCTCTCCTGTGTCAACACTTGAAGGACGATGAGGCTGACGGTTGCCACGATCCCAACCAGCCACCAGGGAAAGCCACTCCAGGTCCACCGGCTGGTACCTCCGGGTGGTCCAACCTCAAGTGCTTGCTCGTCGACCGTGGTCACGGCGCCCTCCCGCTGATCGTGCCCGGCCAGCTTGGCAGAAACACCACCGGTCACATGCGACGGGTGGGTGCTGAGCCGTCAGGCACAACCCGAACGCAAGAGACCGGGCCCCGCAGGGCCCGGTCTCTTGCTCGCTAGGCGTTGGTTTACAGTTCGAATTCGACGAACCACGTGACCGCCAATTGGTCGAGCGTTCCGTCTTCCAGCATTTCCTTCAGCACCTCGTTGACCGGATCGATCAGTTCGCTGTCGTGTTGATAGATGAAACCAAGCGGGTCGCTCTGCATCGACTCGTCGATCAGCTTCAGCGCGTCGGCGTTCACACCCTTGAAGCCCTGGCCGGCGGTGTCGTCGATGATCACCGCGTCGACGTCGCCGTTGATCAGCGCCAGCACGGCCACCGGGAAGGTCTCAAAGGCGTCGAGCCGGCCATCGCCGCCGAAGTCGGCGAGGATCTCGGAGCCGAGCAGCTCGTTGGTCGTCCCGACCTGGGTGCCCAGCCGGGCGTCCAGGTCGTCGAGGAACGCCTGGACGGTGCCGTACCGGTCCTCGTCGAGTCGGATCATCAGCTTCTGCTCGACCGTCATGTACGGATCGGAGAAGGCGACGGTGTCCTTCCGTTCCTCGGTGATCGAGATACCGTCGGCGGCCGTGTCGAACTGCCCCTGACCGGTCTCGATAATGAGGTCAGGCCACGTTGCCTCGACGAATACAGGCGTGCAGTTGAGCCGGGCGCAGATCTCCCGCCATACGTCGTAGTCCCAGCCCGCTCCTTCGGTCGATCCCTCCGGGATGAAGTTGAATGGCGGGTACAGGTTCTCAACGGCGATCGTGACCTCTCTGCCGCCGAGGTCGCCGGCGTCCGAGCCGCCGTCGCCGTCATCGGAACCACACGCCGCAGCGACGAGCGCCAGTACGACGATTGGTAACACCAGCCTCAAGTATTTTCGCATGCCTTCCTCCTTAGGTGTCGCCCCCCGTGGGACGAGACAAGAGAGGCTACCGCATCCCGGCGGCGACGCGTGAGCTCCAGACGCAGTTGCGGGGGTATCGTGATCGGATGCGCAGAAAGACAAAG
>JACZST010000112.1 GCA_022574065.1 Acidobacteriota bacterium | reverse complement strand
GGGAAACATCGCTGGCTCCGCAATAATCCGCGATGTCGGTCTTTGTCGAGAGGCCATTTGCGGAGCCGTGGCCCGAGCGGCCCGCCGCGAAGCGGCACGAGCGGGAAATATTGCTGGCTCCGCAATAATCCGCGATGTCGGTCTTTGTTGAGAGGCCATTTGCGGAGCCGTGGCCCGAGCGGCCCGCCGCGAAGCGGCACGAGCGGGAAATATTGCTGGCTCCGCAACATAGGCGCGACTCGGTGCGCCTCTAGCGATCGGAAATCGACAGGACGATCCCGTCGAGCAGGTCATGCTCGGTGACGGCAATGGCATCGAGCCCTGCGATAACCATGGCCCGCTCAACCACGATGGCGCCGCCGAGTATCACAGGCGCCCTGGCCGGGTCGAGGGCGCTCAGCTTCTCGGTTTCAGCGATGGTCATCCCGGCGAGAACACCAACCAGCGTCGTCACGTCTTCGCTCGGAAGACGAGTCCCATGCACCCGGGCATCTCTCGGAAGATCCATCGCCAGCGTGGCCAGGCTGGTGAACGTGCCACCAACACCGATGGCAGTTCCCACCGAGCCCGGCAGGACAACCGCCGAAAAGTCGGTGTCGGCCTGGGTGCGGGCGGCTGTCAGCTGATCGTCGACCACCGGACGGTCGGGCAACCTGCGGTCGGTGAGGCGCACCGAACCGATATCGATGCTGGTTGCATATTCGGGAGCCTCTGCACCGTAAACGAACTCGGTGGACCCGCCACCAACGTCGATGACGAGAGTAGGCGGCGCCCCAAGGCCTCCACTGACCCCGCCGAGAAACGACAGGGTGGCCTCTTCCTGCCCCGAGATGACCTCGGGGCGAAGGCCGAGGACGCGCTCGGCGGCGTCGAGAAAGGTTTCGCCATCACTCACGTCTCTTGTGGCCGAAGTAGCGACGGCACGGGTGGCGGCGGCGCCGAGGCGGTGGATCGTCTCCCGATACTCGCCGAGGACGTCGAGGGTGTGCGCCACCGAGTCGGCGCGGAATGTGCCCGAGGCGTCCACTCCCCGGCCCAGGCCGGTAACGACGTAACTTCGCTCGAGGTCACGCCCTTCGCCATCGACGACGAGCAGCCGCACCGTGTTCGTCCCGATGTCGACCGCGGCGCGGATCACCGGCCGGGCAGGGCCGGCTCGACCCACTCCGGGTTGCGCACAACCACGCCTTCGACATCGGCCGCGCACATAACGGTGCAGTTGAGTGGTTCCACCCGCGGCGCGATCCATGCGCCGATCGGGTTGTCGTTTCCAGCGGCATGATCGGCGTAGTGAGCGTGCAGGCATTTCACCCCAGCCCGAGAGCCGCCGACCCCGCCCGACGGGCGTGGTCCTTGGTGGTCGTCGGCGATGAGGGCGTCGCGGTCATCGCCGTAGCGCACCATCGCCTGGTCATGGGCCGCAGCAAAATCGGGATCGGCGTGGATCAGCGCTTCGGCTGCCTGCACGCCTCCATCGGCCTCGACTCGCCCAATCCGTCGCACCGCCAGCGGGCAGGTCAGCCAGGACGATGTGGGGAACGGTGTCCCGTCGTCGAGAAATGGAGGTACCGAGATCACGACGGGGAGCCCGAGTGGGCACCTGGTCGCTACCTCGACGACAGAGCGCGGCGTGCGCTCGATCTGCGCCGCGACCACCGCGACGTCATCCATCGTCGCGCAGGTCACTCCCGGTGATCCAGTCCCACATCTGCACCCACCAGGGGCGATGCGCCTCTTCCACCGGAGCCACCTCGTCGATGTCCGCGGTCTCTGCACCCGGCGGAGACACGATGACATAGCCCGTCTCACCCGGTCGAACCAGGCCGTACTGGTCGCGGGCGACGCGCTCGATCTCGGCATCCGTGCCTAGGGCGGTGATGTCCTCCTCGAGCTTGCGGTTCTCGTCTTCGAGCGCTGCCAGCTGCTGACGGCCTTCCTCGACCGCCCTGCGCTGGTCGATCAGCTGACGGAAAGGAAACACCCCGGAAACGGTGAGCGCCAGCGCGCTCAGCAGGACCACGGCCAGCACCCAGCCCCAGCGTTGTTTGCGGGGAGTCGCCGAGGTGTCTCGCTCCACGGTGCTGGTCATGGCGTCACCTGGAATGGTCGCCACCCGGCGTAGCGGGCGTCCTGCTCGAGATCGTCCTCGATCCGCAGCAATTCGTTGTACTTGGCGGTACGTTCTCCGCGGCCCGGAGCTCCCGTCTTTATCTGACCGGCATTGGTTGCCACCGCCAGATGGGCGATGAATGGATCCTCGGTCTCGCCGGAACGATGGCTGACCATCCTCCCGTACCCGTTGACCGCGGCGGTGCTCATTGTGTGCATCGTCTCGGAAAGGGAGCCGATCTGATTCACCTTGATGAGGATGGCGTTTGCCACGTGCTGGCTGATGGCGCGCTGCAGCAGCTCCTCGTTGGTGACCAACAGGTCGTCACCGACGAGCTGGATCTGTTTACCCATGCGCTCGGTCAGCAACCGCCAGCCATCCCAGTCGGCTTCGTCGAGCCCGTCCTCGATCGATACGATCGGGTAGTCGGCCACCAGGCCTGCGAGGTGATCGACCATCTCCTCCGAGGTGAGCTCCGAGCCCGACAGCGTATATCGGCCTCCGTCGTGTAGTTCGCTGGCGGCGACGTCGAGGGCGAGCGCTACGTCTTTGCCCGGCTCGTATCCCGCCTCTGCGACAGCTTCGAGGATGGCGTCGAGCACCGCCCGGTCGTTTGGCAGGTCCGGGGCAAAGCCGCCTTCGTCCCCGACGTTGGTGGTAAGGCCCGTGGCGGCAAGCACGTTCTTCAGAGCGTGGTAGATCTCGGCACCGGCCCGCAGCGCCTCCCGGTAGGAGGGCAGTCCGCCTGGCACGATCATGAATTCCTGGATATCGACGGAGTTTGCGGCGTGGGCCCCTCCGTTGAGGACGTTGAAGCAGGGAACCGGCAGGACCCGACCCTCGACTCCGCCGAGGTACCGGTACAGGGGCAGGCCAACCGATGCGGCAGCCGCGCGCGCCGTGGCCAACGACACCGCCAGGATGGCGTTGGCTCCCAATTCGGCCTTGTTGGGCGTTCCGTCCAGGTCGATCATCACCTGATCGACGTGTTCCTGGCGCGTGGCATCGAGGCCGAACAGGGCCGGAGCGATCCTGTCGTTGACGTTGGCCACGGCAGTGAGCACACCCTGGCCCCGATAGCGATCGCCGCCGTCGCGCAGCTCCACCGCCTCGAGAGCGCCGGTCGAAGCTCCCGACGGAACCATGGCCCAGCCGGACGAACCGTCGCCGAGTTGCACCTCGGCCTCGACCGTCGGATTGCCTCGCGAGTCGAGCACCTCTCGCGCGGTGATGGTTTCAATGAAGCTCATTCACGGGTGAGGGTAAACGGGAGTGGGGTTTCTGGGTGGTAACGAGACAGAGTTCCCAGTTTCCAGTTCCCAGTTTCCAGTTCCGCACAACCAGTCCCAGTCCCCCGTTTCCGGTCTTGCCGGACGCCGGAGCCGGAAGCTGAGGGCTTGTCGTGTCACGGTTCTGGGCTTGCGACTTGCGACTTGCGACTCACAACTGCTTTCGCTTCTTGCCACAGTCCTTCCAGCTCCTCGAGCGACAGGTCGCGTAGGCGGTGGTCTCGATCCCTGGCGAGCTGCTCGACCACCCTGAAGCGATCGATGAATTTGTCGTTGGCGCGGGCCAATGCGATATCGGGGTCGACATCGAGGTGCCTAGCGAGGTTGACCACCGAGAATAGGAGGTCACCAAGCTCGTCGGTCGCCGCCTCGCGATCGCCGGCAACCTCCGCGAGCTCGGCTAACTCTTCTTTGACCTTGGTGAACACCGGCACCGCCTCCGGCCAGTCGAAGCCCACTGCGGCGGCGCGGCTTTGGACCTTGTCCGCCCTTGCCATCCCGGGCAGCACCGAAGGGATGTCGTCCATCAGCGAATCTCTGCGCTTCTCGACACGCTTGATCTCTTCCCAGTTGCCGACAACCTCACCGGCGTCGGCGACCACGACGTCACCGAACACGTGAGGATGCCGGTTGACGATCTTCCTCCTTATGCCTTCTGCGACTTCGTCGAAGTCGAAGGCTCCGGCTTCTCGCGCCATGGTCGAGTGGAACACGACCTGGATCAGCAGATCGCCAAGCTCCTCTTCCAGTTCGGCATACGCACCGAAATCAGCCTCGCCGCCCGGGGCCGCCGCGGGGAGCTTGGCGATGGCGTCGACGGTCTCATAGGTCTCCTCGATCAGATGGCTGACCAGGGTGTGGTGCGTCTGCTCAGCATCCCAAGGACACTCGAGACGGAGGATGCGGTTGGTTGCCACCAGACCAAGCACGCCTACCGCCGCCGCAGGTACAAACAAGCTGGTCCGCGGCCCGAACCCACCCTGAGCCAAATCTGAGAGAGCGACGACTCGGGTGGAGCCGTCGGCATCGCCGACCCGGTCGATGATGGTGATCTGGTAGTCATCGGGAAGAGTGCGGCCGAGGCTCAACGCCACATCGCTGGCCACGAGTTGTGTGTCTATCTGGGCGATGAGCGCCGGCAGATGCAGGGGCAGCGGGTCGGGAAGCGATCGTGCGTCGAGGACCTGCAGACCGTCGTTGATCGGGTCAATGCCGACCGCAGCGCAGGCCAGGTCGATGAAGGACTCGCCAGGGCGAACCTCGCACAGGATCTGTGCCCCAGCGGCTCTGGCGACGATCAGAGGAACCGTCCGCTCCCCTACCAGCGCCGAGCCGGGCACGGCGAACACCACAGGGCCGGAGCGTGCTGCGTCGAGGACCCTGGCGGCGATGGCGTCGTACACATCATCGAACTCGTGCCCCTGCTGATAGAGGTCGTCGCAAGCGGTAATTTCCCTTCTCGCTGCGAGCTCAGATGCGGCCGGGTGCTCGGCGGTCCTCACGATGACCTCCGCTCGTTCATCCTCCAACACTGCGAGATCAGCGGGTCGCAACCGATCGAGCCCCGCAGGGCCAAGACCGATGACCGTGATGCCCTCCCTCATCCGGAGGGTGGTGGCAGGATCCCGGTCGCGGGACCGTCCCAGACACCGATCTGCGAGGCAACGTCTATTTCTGCCATCTCTGCGGCTGCGGTCGACCATTGGTCCCAAGCTTCTGTCACCAGCGCCGGGTCCTGGATCAGCGGGCCCGGTAGCAGCTGGATCAACACGGCCTCGCGGATCAGAAAGAACTCGGCGGCGACGTCCAGAAACGCTGGAGTGGTGTCAGCGTCTGCCCCGATGTTGGCAAACACTGCGACCTCGTCGGGTGGGGGGTTGGCGATCCGGTCGGCAACCCGATCGGCGTCGTTCAGACCCTCGAAGCCGAACTCGCTCTCGGCGGCGGTCCTGAACGCGACGTTGAAGATCAGCAGGCTCAGGTTGCGACGAAACGTCGCGCCGGAGTACACCGGCTCGTCATCGCCCGCCGCGCTGAGGGCCGTGACCTGTGCAACGGTGATCTGATGGTCGTTGACGTCTGCCACCGTTGACGAGCCTGAACAGGAACTCGCCACAGCGGCGGCGACGATGAACACGATGACGGCTCTGGTAGGCACGAGAGTGCCGCAGTGTAAGAGCTGCGAGCCGCGGTCTGAATAGCGATGTCAGCGGCCCCCGTTCACGAAGGGTTTCGGCTGCTCAAGGCACGCTCGGGCGCCACGGTCGGCTCAACCGTAACGCCGTCTGCCGTGGAAGCCCTGGCTCGCTTGATCGCCTTGTCCAGCTCGATGACGATCGCCGGCACCAGGGCCAGCAGCAGGACGGCTAGCCACTGCGAACCGGTCAACGTCTGGGTGGTGAGAACCCCCTGCAGGAATGAGCCCTCGGTCGCCAACACCGTCAGCGCGGCAGGCGCGCTCAGAACCATGAGGGCCTTCAGAATCGGTGGAAGCAAACCGGAGCTTGGATCGCGCCGGATGGTGAGCCCGGCCAGAATCGTGCCGATACACATCACGACGAACGCCATTGTCATCGAAGCGCTGGCCGCATCGACCGAAAGCTCATCTGGGCCCCACAGCAAGGGGACAAGCGTCACACCAAAAAGGGTGACGCCGTAGACCAGCCATCGCACCACCTCGTGCCGGTTGCTTACGGTCACCTTCGGATTGCGCGGCGGATCGTTCATGAGTTCGTGATCCACCGGTTCCAAGATGATCACGATCGGTCGCCGAGACCGATCTCCTCATCAGGAAGCGCGGTGGACTGCTTGGCGACGGGCTGACTCTCTCCGGTGAGTGCAGCCTCCTGCACCTCCAGGGTCGACGACCGCAGGATGCGGCCGTCGGCGGGAGCAATGTCTCCAGCCTCGACATGCACGATGTCGCCTGGCACCAGTTCAGTAGCCGGCACCGAGTGAACAGATCCGTCGCGCACCACCCTGGCCTGAGGGACTTGCAGCTTGGCAAGAGCGTCGACGCTCTCCCGGGCCTTGAGCTCCTGCCTGGCGCCGATGACGACGTTCAGCAACACGAGCAAGCCGACCATGAGGCCGGTGGATCGCTGACCGATGAGCAGGCTGACGACGGCAACACCGATCAGCATCAGGTTCATCGGATCGCGGAGTTGGCCGAGGGCGATAGCAACGGCCGACGGCGGGGGC